>JALQXU010000056.1:3133-5670 GCA_023263045.1 Pontimonas sp. | reverse complement strand
GCAATCGCGAGAGCAACAGAGAGACCCACCTGTGGATCATCGAGAGTCAAGAAGAACGTTGCCATTCCCTCGGGGAAGTTGTGCAACGTCACGGCAAGGGCAACCCCCAGTCCGGCTGTAAAGAGCATGCGATCGGCAACCAACACGGGCTGCTCCTCACCGGGGAGTTTGGTGGAGGGGTTCGTGAGTTCCGGGTGCTCAAGATCGGGTATCACCCGATACATAATCGCCATTCCGGCGAGCCCCGCGAGAAACGCACCAGCAGTGGTGACCGCTCCTGTCATGTCACTGACACCCTGAGCGATGTAGTCACCAGCTTTCGGGAGGATCTCGACGAACGAGACATAGATCATGACGCCAGCGGAAAAACCCAAGGCAAGCGCCAGGAATTGGCGATTGGTATGCCTGGCGAACAAACCGACCGCCGCACCCACGGCGGTGGCCAACCCCGCACCGAGCGTGACGAGGAAGGCAAAGAGCACCGCAGATTCCATGGTGCTCTGACAGTATCAGCGGAGTTGTCCAGGTCTCCCACGACCAGCCCGAGTGGTCACGAGTCCTCCGCAAAGCCACTCCCGCGCTAGCGAATCAGTAACACTGCCCGGATGCTCTCCGGATTGACGATCGCGTTATTACTCCTGCTGCTACCGCCTGTGCCAGAGGCAACCTGGTACTGGCCCACCGAGGGTGCCGAGCGCGTCTTGCGTGACTTTCGTGCTCCCACGAGTCCCTGGGGTCCAGGCCACCGCGGGCTTGACCTCGTGGCTGAGGGGCCCCATGTGCTCGCCCCCACCCATGCCACCGTGAGCTTTAGTGGCGAGGTGGCAGGCAGAGGAGTGCTCACCCTTCGCACTCCTGAGGGACTCCTGATCTCCTTCGAACCTGTCCAGGCGCTGGTCGAGCAAGGCGATCAAGTGACCACGGGTGAGGTCATCGGCCAGGTGATGCCCGGCCATTGCGATCAACCTTGCATCCATATCGGCCTTCGCGAAAACGGGCTCTACCGTTCTCCCCGACGAGAGCTAGGAATCCTGCAGCGGAGTGTGCTGCTGCCGCTCGAGGACTACGCCCGCGGATGAGCTTGCTGGTAGGCCTGGGTGAGTCGCTCGTTGGAGACGTGCGTATAAATCTGGGTCGTGCCCAGCGATGCATGCCCGAGGAGTTCTTGAACGCTACGCAAATCAGCCCCACCATCGAGAAGATGGGTCGCCGCTGTGTGGCGGAGTGTGTGGGGGCCTAAGGGGCCAACTCCTGGAATATCGGCCAGCAATCGCGCGACAACCTCGTAGACGCTGCGCTGCCCCATCGGCTTTCCTCGGGTGGAGAGGAACACCACAGAGCTCTCACCACCCGCGAGCAAGACACTGCGAGCTGTCTCGAGGTAGGTCGCCAGCGCCGTGGCAGCCGGTGTGCCCAGTGGGACCATCCGCTCCTTGTTGCCCTTTCCCACCACCCGGAGGGTCCGACCCGAAAGATCCACACCCTGAAGGTCTAACCCGACAAGTTCGCTCACTCGAAGAGCGCTCGCATAGAGCACCTCGATGATGGCCAAGTCCCTAGAGGCGACCGGATCGCCGGTGTCTGCGTGTGCCTGGAGCGAGCGAAAAATCTCCTCCATGTGATGGCGAGTAAGAACCCGAGGGAGTGACCTGGACGCGCCGGGAGCTCTCAGCCGAATGCCGACATCCCCCTCAGTGTGACCCTCCCGGGCTAGCCATGCGGTGAACCCTTTCAGGGCGGACACTTTCCGACGCAGGGATGAGCCCGCCATTCCCGATTCCGCACGCGACCACACCCACGATCGAGCGAGCTCTGCGTCAACCTCCTCGACCCTCTCCACTCGCTGCTCGTTCACGAAGTCAACGAACTGAAGGATGTCTTTGCGATACGCGTTGAGGGAGTTCTCCGACAGCCCTCGGGAGCGCTCCAGATGCTCCAGATAGGAGTGAGCGACCCGGAGCAAGCTCATGGCCTAAAACCCTGATTGCTCGCGGTCTGAGCGGCGATTGAACTCAGAGTTCTTATTACTAAACATTTCCCGACGCTCCTCGGGCGACATCGATTCGATGACCTGACGATAGCTCGCGTCATAGGAGGTGAGCTCCGTGTCGTCATCCATGGGCACCTGAGAAAAGACAACCTGGTCGGGGTACACGTGGATCAGCGACGACGAGAGGTTGTTGGATTTCGCCGAGAGCAACTTCGAGGCATCGGCCACGAGGTCAATGTTGTAGCAAGAGGCGGCACAGACCGACACCGGAACACCAGCGAACGTCGAAAACGTCGAATAGTGCAGGTGCCCACCGAGCACACCCCTCACATCGGTTCCGCGAACGATATCGGCCAGTGCGGGTTGGTTATCCAGCTCAATGAGCCCCATCAGGTCGATTGGCGTGGGAATCGGTGGGTGGTGCAAGGCAATGAGTGTCCCGTGGGGTGCAGGGGTGGCTAGCTCGCTCGTGAGCCACTCCAACTGGTCGGCGGTCAGCTCCCCGTGGTGGTACCCAGGAACTGTCGAATCCAAGGCGATAAGCCGC
>JALQXU010000056.1:0-3123 GCA_023263045.1 Pontimonas sp. | reverse complement strand
CCAGCTGGTAGACCCGATCGCGGGTGTCCGCAGTGGGCTCTTCTCGCCACAAAACTTCGGTGAAGGGTTCGCGCTCATCGTGATTTCCCATCACCCACACGAGTTCGGCCTCAAGTTTTTGTGCCCACGGCTCAATCATGTCCCGTAAGCGCTCGTAGGCGTCCACTTCGGCTCGATCGGCCAGGTCACCGGTGAACACGAGCGCCTCGATATCGAGTCCACTCCTCTCGAGACGCTCCATCAGCGTGCTGAGGGGGCCATCAGAGTCAATCTGGTCATAGAGCTTGCGACCGGAACCCAGGAGATGGGTGTCACTGAGGTGAACCAGGATGTGGTCGGCCGGGGGATGTTGACTGAAAGCGGTCATGGTCTGGGAATTTTTCTCGCGAGGTGTGGGAGCGGTTACGGGGGAATCAACTGGAGCGAGTCCGCTGGTTCGGTCACGACCATCGCACCACATCCGGGTGGGTTTTACCACCACCGCCCGCTGTGCGTGTCTTCCTTGGGCCCACAGCACGAGGGCGGGTGTTACTCGTCGAGGGCTAGCTCCTGGGGAAGCTTGAGGTCTTTGTTCCCCAACTCTTCGACGTTGATGTCTTTGAACGTGAGGACGGTCACGGAGCTCACGAAACGGTCGGAGCGGTAGATATCCCACACCCACACGTCGTTGAGGGTGAGCTCGAAGTAGAAATCGTTGCCGCGTTCCTTGACTTCTCGGGTGACCTCGTTGGCCAGGTAGAAGCGCCGTTCGGTCTCGACGACGTAGCGAAACTGGGAGACGATATCGCGATACTCGCGATAGAGGGCAAGCTCGGCTTCCCGGTCATAATCGTCAAAGTCTTCTGGTTCCATCGCCCCCGAGTCTAGGGCTCGATGAGTAAGGCCCTAATTCTTGATCCAGGATGCGCGGTGCACAGGGGTTATCCCGTGCTCTGCGATAGCGTCCCGGTGGGCTTTCGAGCCATAGCCTTTGTTGCTCGCAAACCCGTAGTGGGGGTAGTTCTCGTGGAGGGCGACCATACCGTTGTCACGGTGGACTTTCGCCAACACCGAGGCTGCAGCAACCGAGACGCAGTCCCGGTCCGCTTTCGCTCGGGTCACCACCTTCAGGGGATGTGGGAGATGGCGGGTAACGAAATCGTGGGTGCCATCCAGGAGTAACACGGAGCTGCCGACAGCAACACCCTGCTCTGCTAGACGAAGGAGACCCTGGACGACGGCGTGCGCCAGAGCAGTCTGAATACCCCGTTCATCGATGTCCGTGGCACTGGACTCTCCGAGGGCATGCTGGGGGAAAGCCTCCTTGAGGGCCTCTGCGAGGGGACCACGCCGTTTCTCGGTCACCGTCTTGGAGTCATAGAGACCCTCTGGCCAGGTCTGAAGATCTGGTGTCCACACCACGAGCCCGGCCACCACGGGACCAGCGAGCGGACCTCGACCCACCTCATCGCATCCGATGACACTGCTGAAACCTTGCGCCACCAGAGTTCGCTCCATCTCGAGAGTGGGCTCTACTCGAGGAATGGCGCGACCTCTTTCACGGTCACTCCGAGGAACGTCTCGGAGTAGTTGGAGAGCCAACTCCAGCGCTCCTGGGGCCAGGAAATCACAATGGCTCGCCCCACCACGTTTTCCAGGGGAACAAACCCACCCCCTGGTTTGTCCATGTTGCGCCTGGAATCCGCGGAGTTGTAGCGGTTATCCCCCATCACCCATACTGCACCCTCTGGCACGACGACCTCAAAGTCGTTCGAGCTCACTTTCGTGACACCATCGGGCAGTGAAACATAGGGTTCGGCAAGCGGAACACCGTTGATACTCATGGCGCCTAACTCATCGCAGCAGGTCACCGTGTCACCGGGCAACCCGATCAGCCTCTTCACAAGGTGCTCGTTATCGTCCGGGCTGGAGAGCCCGAGAAAGAACGAGATACCGTCAAGCAGGCGAGACAGCGGGTCATCTTCACTCACCCCGCTTTGAACCGAGAGCCATCCACCAGGGTCGACAAACACGATGACATCGCCGCGGTGAAGATCGAGGGGACCGCCGTGGAGCTGGGAGACGATGATCCGGTCATCGCGAATGAGCGTGCTCTCCATCGAATCGGTCGGGATGAAAAAAGACCGAATCAAGAACGTCTTGATCAGGAAAGACACCACGAGCGCTGCGACCACAATGATGACGGCGTCGCGCGCGAACACCGCCAGAGTGCGCCCGAGCGAGCGCTGGCGATCAGCCACGAGCTTCGACCTGGTGCACGCTCAGAACCGCTCCCTTGCCACCGACAACGATTGCCAGTGTAGGCGGAGGGACACTAAGAAGCGCTTAGGATTCCCGCTTCTCGCGAATCTTGGCCTTCTTACCGCGCAGTGAGCGCAGGTAGTACAGCTTCGCGCGACGCACATCTCCACGGGAGACGACCTCGATGTGGTCGATCACCGGGGAGTGCAGCGGGAAAGTACGCTCCACGCCCACCTGGAAGCTGATCTTACGCACGGTGAAGGTCTCCTTCACACCGTGACCGGAGCGACCGATCACCACACCCTGGAAAACCTGAATACGTGAGCGGTTACCCTCGACGATATTGACGTGAACTTTGAGGGTGTCCCCAGGCCGGAAGTCGGGAATGTCGGACTTGAGGGAGGCTTGGTCGAGAAAATCAAGCGTCTGCATGATGGTGTCACTCTCTGCGCTGACCACAGGTTCATGCGCATTTAGGCTGAACCGTGCCGCCACCGGGTGGTGGAGCGCTACTCCCCTGTGGCAGAGGCGCTTCGTGGCACAAGCGCTAAGTCTGCCACAAAAACACTAGCCACACCACTAGAGGGCCTTAGGCTTGGGTGACTCATCAGCACGAGGGAAAGCACCATGTCGGACACCACAGACCTGCGCACCTACATCCCGATTAATCCCTCGTGATCCCTCGCCATTCAGCGGGAACCATTGAGGCCATGCGCCCCGTGGGTGCTTTTGTGGCCGACGTTCTCACCCAGGTATCCGAAGCTGCGAAGCCAGGAGCGAACCTCCTCGAACTCGACGAATTTGCTCACGACCTGATTCGCCGCTCCGGTGCCACCTCCTGCTACATCGACTACCACCCCTCGTTTGGTGGCTCACCCTTTG
>JALQXU010000055.1 GCA_023263045.1 Pontimonas sp. | reverse complement strand
CATGGCGATCTCGCCCCCTTCGAGCGCAAGCTCGCCCCGGATCAGACGGAAGAGCGTCGTCTTGCCGGACCCGTTCGGGCCTCGCAGGGCCACAATCTCTCCAGCGTGAACAGATACGTTCTGTGGCTTCCCCAGAGCTCGAGATCCATCCCGGGAGATGACCAGATCTCTCGCACTCACAATCTCTTCTGAACTGCTCTGATCACTGCGGCGTGGGGTGCTCGAGAGTGGGGCCAGCAGCGGTGGTGTGCTGACGCTCGGGACAACACGACCTGCTTCGAGCGTGATGACGCGGTCCACAATGTCTGCCCACCGTGCAGCGTCGTGGTCAACAACAACAAGAGTGATGCCGCGATCGGAGACAAGCCCCTTGATGGTCTGGAGCACCATCTCTATGCCCTCGGGATCGAGAGCACTCACTGGCTCATCGAGGATGAGAAGACCGGGTTGCATGGCAAGCGCTCCGGCGATTGCCAGTCTCTGGCGTTGACCGCCTGAGAGCTCTTGTGTGGGGTGGGAGGCATCCAGGTCCAGCCCGACCTCGGAGAGTGCTTGGGTAATGCGTGGCGCCATGTCTCCTGGAGGGACCAGAGAGTTCTCCAGTCCAAACGCCACATCATCGTGCACTCGCGCCATGACGGTTTGGTCGTCGGGTTGCTGCAACACCAGCCCCCTGGGGCCCTCGCTGAATACGGTGAGCTTTCCCTCCAGGGTCCCATCGTCTGGGTCTTTCATCACCCCGGCAAGGAGACCAGCAAGAGTCGATTTCCCCGACCCCGAGGGACCCGTGAGTAGCACGCGCTCACCGGGCTCAATCGTGACGGTGACGCCTTCGAGGGCACGCTGAGTCTGCCCGGCGAAACTCCACGAGAGGGCAGAGGCTTCGACTCGGGCAGCGCCCACGGTGGCAGCTACTGGCGTAGTGCACCCGCTTTCACGAGCCCTCGCATCATTGCCCAGCTGCCAAGCCCAGCAATCAGAGCACCAGAGATAACTGAGGAGATGCCGTAAATGGTGATGAAGCTTGCGCCGGCTCCGGCGTAGTAGAGGGTGAGATCAAGGGCTGCCATAGCGACTCCTGCCCCTGCCCCGGCCACAAGAGCGGCGATCCAGCCCCACGCACGATAGGCAAACAAGGCAAAGATAAGCTCCGCCCCTAAGCCTTGAACAGCCCCATAAACCAGGGTGATCACGCCCCACTGGTTACCGACCAGCGCGGAGACCGTAGCCGCGAGGATTTCGCCGTAGAGGGCGGCTCCAGGTTTTCTCACCACCAACGCGGTGAGGAGACCCCCCACCAGCCACACTCCATGACCGAGTGCTTGGAACCCGGGGAGGACGGCCCCGAGGGGTTCTAGGAGGGGAACGTTGGCAATGTTCCACAGAACAAAGAGGGCTCCAGAGACAACGCCGACGACACTGGCCAGAACGATGTCTCTTGGACGCCACGCAAAACGGTGTGATGCAGTAGTCATATCGTGCCTTTCATCAACAGGTGTTGGGTAGGGCACGGGATCGAGATGTCCTCCCTTCGCTGGCATGACCCAGATCAGGTTCGACGGTCGAAACCTTCCGGTTTCCTCTCAGTCCCCCAGGGGACTCCCGTGTACAGGACTGATTCTAGCGCTTCAGGGATTCGCGAAGCTTCATGCTCCACCGGAGACTCTTCGCTAGCGGGTAGATACCCAAGTAGCCCCATTGCGGAATGCGCAGGACTGCTTGCCGCAGACCGTGGTGGTTATAGGTGTTGTCGAAGCGACGCACGTAGGCCAGGAAATCGCTGGGTGAATCATCGGCTCGCCTGCTCGACATCCCGGCAACCATGGTGGGGGCATACACAATGGTGAACCCGTCATCAAAGAGGTGAACCGATAAGTCAATGTCCTCGTGCATCTCCCGATCGGCATCGAGGCAGATCTCGTCGCGAACCGCCTCCCACGCTGTTCTGCGAAGTGCCATGTTCGTTCCAAAAAGGAAGTGATACTGCTTGACCAGTTTCGACATCGCTCGACGAGCGGTGTCGTCCGCTCGGGCCATGTAGCGGCGAAGCGGCATGTCGTAATAGATGACAGGGCCGGTCGCGGCGTGAACGTTCTCATCCAGAAAAACTTTGGTGGTCTCTTCGACCCAGTTGGGCTCCAACACAGAGTCAGAATCGATGCGCCCAATGATGTCGGAGGTCACCGCATCGAACCCCATGTTCCGAGCCGGGGTGATTCCTTGCGCCTCCACCTGCTGGAGAACCCGCAACGGAGCATCAGGAAACTCGTCTTGGAGCTCCTTCAGAATCATCGGAGTGTTATCGGTCGACTTGTTATCGACGACGATGATCTCCCGGGCAGGAACAGTTTGACCGATGGCCGCTGTCACGCAGGCGCGAATCGTGTCTTCCTCGTTGTAGGCGGGAATGACAATCGCCACACTCGGTGCCGACGAAGCTAGCTGCACACAACTCTCCTAGCTCAAGGGTGCCTGGAGTAATTGCACCACAACTTGGCCACCTTTGGTGGCTTGGGTATCGACGTCTTCAAAACCGAATCGGCGGTGGAATCGGAGACTCCCCGGGTTGGGAGGATCGAGGTTCACCTCACAGGTCACGGTCTGCCGGCCCTCGGCCCTAGCGAAAGCGAAGAGGTCTTCATAGAGTGCTGTTCCCAGCCCCAAACCTCGGGCTGCATCAGCCAACACGATGCGGTCGATGTAGAGGTGATTGTCAAAACGGCTCTCGAAAAAAACGTAATTTTCGCTGTCATAGTCGGCACCAGGATCGAGAGCGAAAGCGAAACCGACAACATCTCCTCCGCTATCCAGGGCCACCCTCCGGTAGCTCGACATCTCAATGAGTCTCTCCATCTCCTCGTGAGTGGCCACGGGAACCGCTGGGTAGCCGGCGTTATTGATCTCGAGTACAACGTCCAAATCTGCGTGGGTGAGCTCGCGCACAGTCGTCATCGATGAATTCTCCCAGCCTCTACCATCCGAGAGTTCCGGGTGCCCCCTTGAAGGGACCTGTCACTCGCGACGTGATCCAACCTCCGTAAAAATCACCTTCCTGGGCCTGCGCCACTTCACCCTCTACCGTTGCTTCGTCGACTCTCCCCGGATAGAGCGCCAAATGATCCTTCAGCGTCACAAAACCAGGCGTGGGGTTTTCGTACCACCAGGCACCCCGCGGAATCCTGTGCCCGTCGACCACAATGTCGGCATACGTTGCCTCCCCTTTGAATTCGCACCAGGTCGAACCGTGGACCTGTTCGAAGTAACTCCAGTCCACATCAGAAAAAGGAATGTAGTAGGTGGGCGGATGGGACGTCTCGAGAACTCTCACCGTCGAAGTCGAATCGACCAGGACATGTCCGCGATGGCGCACGATGACGCGCTCGGTGGAGGGGTCAAGAGCTGGAGGGCGGGGGTAATCCCAGACAGATTCCACAATGTCGACCATGGCCCCAGGGTAGCCCGGCAATTCGCTGAAAACCTGGGTGTGCGGGCTAGTACCCGGGGGGTATTCCCGCTACGCTGTCAGCGTCGTTTGTTTTCCGACGACTCGTAGCCTGACAGTTTCTGGTGGGTGCGCCTGTAGAGGCGAGAGTTAGAGGTAGTTTCGACCGTGAGTTTCGAGCGTCGAAGCTACGCGCCACAGCACCACAGAAAAGAGAAACAGGTATGACAACCGGAATCGTTAAATGGTTCAACGGTGAAAAAGGGTATGGCTTCATCACTCCCGATGATGGCTCCGCCGATGTATTTGCACACTTCTCCGCTATTCAGACCAGCGGATACCGCTCCCTCGAGGAGAACCAGCGCGTCGAGTTCGACGTGACCCAGGGCCAGAAAGGCCCTCAGGCGGAGAACATCCGTCCTCTCTAGTCTTCGAGTACCTAAGACTCACCAGTGTGGGGCTGCCAGGAATCTGGCAGCCCCACACTCATTTGTGCGAGTGGCCTAAGGCCGGGTGTTTAGGATGGCTGGGTGCGCCCGGTGACTCCCGAACAAATTCGTGCCGGCATGATTAACATGTCGGACAAGGATCTTGAGGCAATGTCTTTGCCGGGCCTGCACGAAACCCTGTGGGACGAACGAGAGTTTCTCGGGTGGCGTGAAGTGAACCACAACACGAAGGGTTATCTCGTCTTCTGGATCGGAGACGACGTGCGGGGCCTCATGGTTCGATCAGCCGAGAGTCAGATGCGTGCGGGAAAAAGCGCTATGTGTGTTCTGTGCCACACTGCGCAGCCGGCTCCCCAAGTCAGCCTTTTTGTCGCACCGAAAGCCGGCGAGGAGGGTCGGCGCGGAAATACCGTGGGTACCTACCTGTGTGCGGATCTGGCGTGCTCCACGCTCATTCGGATTACCCCTCCCGAATCAGAGGACCATCCTGACCCCGAGAAGATTGTTAGACATAAAGCCGTGGGAATGCGCCAGCGACTGGAGAACTTCTCGGACCGCGTTCTTGCTGTCGACGCTTAGCGTCGGCGACCCGCAACAACAATCGGAATAGCGAACGCCAGGCAAGCGGTGAGGACTCCAGCTGCGAAGAGCCACGGCGCAAAAACCTCGGGGACGACAAACGAGTAAGTGAACATCGGGAACGATGCTAAAAAGAGCGCTGAGCACAGAACGACCAAAAGAATGTTCATGATGAACCCAGTATTCCATACGAGAATGAGGGGAACATGACACCACACGAGCGCAGACGGAGGCTTCGCCTGCGGCGCATTCGCATCACGGGATGGACGGCTCTCACCTCTCTCCTGGTCACCCTGGTGGGGTTCTTGACCTTTTTCCACATTGTCTTCCCCGCCGATCGAGCCGCGACCCTCGATGTCTTTAGAGACTCTCGCGTCACCGTGGAGGCACGCGATAACAGAGTCATCATGTCCCCCACCCAGGACACCGCCTCGGTAGGAATGCTCTACTTCCCCGGCGCTCGAGTCGACCCCTACAGTTACCTCTATCCACTCGTGGATATCGCCGCCGAGGGCACTACCGTCGTCATCGTGGATCCACTGTTCAACATGGCTCTCATCGACTCCCGAGGTGTCGGTGAGCTCACCCGCGATCTCCCGGAAGTCGCTGAATGGGTTCTCGCCGGACATTCCTTGGGAGGGGTCAAAGCCTGTCTCGAAGCGGACCACCCCTCGGTGATTCACCTGGTGCTCTTCGCGAGCTATTGCGCCACCGATATTTCCTCACTCGACATCGGCGTACTTCAGATCGTCGGCGACCAAGATGGGCTGCTCGACAACGACCTCCGTTTGGAGGCCTTGAGCCTGCTCCCTGCCAGCGAAGACGCGACTCTGGTCATTCCTGGCGCTAACCATGCGGATTTTGGAACGTATGGGCCGCAGCCAGGTGATGGGCCATCCTCCTTTACCGACGAGGAGATGCGAGCCATCATCACCGAGGCTCTCACTGCTTCAGTGCTGGGCGGCTAGGACTCTCCCGCCCTCTCAATAATGAGTTCGCGGACTCGGGCCGCATCGGCTTGCCCCTTCATGGCTTTCATGACCGCGCCAATGATGGCTCCGGCAGCCTGGACCTTGCCCTCGCGAATCTTGTCCAACACATCGGGATCCGCGGCAAGGGCCTCATCGATAGCGGCCATCAGGGCCCCATCATCGGAGACCACCTCCAGACCCCTGGCGGCGACAATCTCTTCCGGGGTACCCTCGCCGTCGATCATCCCGAGCAACACCTCGCGAGCGAGCTTGTCGGTAAGGGTT
>JALQXU010000054.1 GCA_023263045.1 Pontimonas sp. | reverse complement strand
CGTCGTCGCGCGCGAGCCTTTGGGAGATGTAGACCGGGATGAGCGAGAGGAGAATGACCACCGTTGCGACCACGTTGACCACGCTTGCTTGGTTGGGTCTCGCCATTTCCTTCAAAATCCACAGGGGCAAAGTGTCGACTCCTGGAGGGGCCGTAAAGATTGTCACGTACACCTCGTCAAAGCTCAGCGCGAAGGCGAGGAGCGCGCCCGCGATGAAGGATGAGCGGAACTGCGGGAAGGTCACCAAACGGAAGGTCTCCCAGAGGCCCGCCCCCAAGTCCATGGAAGCTTCTTGAAGGCTCGGGTTCATCCTCTTCAAACGCGCAAACACGTTGTTGAAAACCATGACAATACAGAACGTCGCGTGGGACACGATTAGCCCGAAATAGCCGATGTCTATTCCCAGCGGCGAGAGAAAGTTGGAGTAGGTGTTGGAAAACGCAACACCGGTGACAACGCCGGGGAGAGCGATCGGGAGCACCACCAGCAGGTTTACCGTGCTCTTGCCAAAAAACTCGTAGCGATTGAGAGCGAACGCCACCAGGGTCCCCAGAATCGAGGCAATCACCATGGCTGCGGTCGCAACAATCACCGAGTTCAGCAGGGCGAGACGAATCGGCTCATAGTTGGCGGCAAATTCCCACCAATACAACGAGAAGTCCTCGATAGGCCATGACGAGAGCTGTTGAGCGTTGAAACTGTTGATGATGACGACGAACAACGGGATGTACATAAAGGCCAGCACAAAGCCAACAACCGCGAGTAGCCCGATTTTGGCCGTCCTCGACATCTGGAGCATGATCTACATCCTCTCCAAAGAACCGGTACGCCTGGCCACCATGAGGTACATCACGACGAAAGCAATCGGCACCATAGAGAACGCCGCGGCTACGGGCGGGTTGAGGTTGATGTTCGAAGCGATAATGCTGCCAATCATTTGGGTTGCTCCCCCGGTAAACCGGGCGGCAAGGTAATCACCCAGGCTCAGCGAGAACGTGAACACCGATCCGGCAATAATGGCAGGCACAATCAAGGGCAAAACAACTCGGAAAATCGTGGTGAAAGATTTTGCGCCCATATCGGCTGAGGCATCAAAGAGGCTGTTCGGAATTTGCCGGATTGCCGTAAACACCGGCAGAGCCATGTAGGGGAACCACAGGTAGGTGAGCGTAATGATGGCGACCCACATATTGAATCCCGGGCTTTGAATTCCTATGGGCCCAAAAGCCCAATTGATAAAGCCGTTTTCAGTGAAGACCAGTCTCATGGCGAGAATTTTCACGAGGTACCCAGCCCACAGGGGAAGCGTTATCGCGACCGCGAGAAGATTCCGCATCAATGGCGAAGCGATCTTGGCCATGTAAATACCCAGGGGCACTGCGAAAACAACTGAAATTGCCGTGACAGCGAGCGCCATCCCGAGCGTTCGCAGAGAAGTCGACAGATATGCCGGCACGGCAATAATGCTGATGAAGTTCTCGAGGGTAAAGCCTGGACTCACGCGAGAAGTGAACGGGTTGATCACCCAGAAGGCAGTAATGAGCAGGAGAAAAAGCGAAACGATATATACGCCGACAAGCCACGTCATCGGCAGGGCAAGCAGCCCAATCAGTCGAACCCTGGAGCGTTGAAACAGGTAGGTGGACATGGGGCGAGAGTGCTCCCTGGACCCTGACACGGCGGTGTTCACCGGTGCGCTCATGTCGTATGACCTTCCTCACAGGGTGATGTGGTGGGGCCAGAGGCCCCACCACATCGAGGGTTTTATCCCTTAACCGTCAGCCAAGCGTTGGTCCAGTCTTGGAAACTGGTGCACTTGACGTCGGTGCGACCATCAACACACTGCTCAATGGGTGTGGTCCACGGCCAGACTTTGGAGAAGAACTCCTCGTCCTCGGCGGCGAACTCATCACAGTGAGCCTGTGCTTCGGCGCTGCTAGAGCAGAACGCGATGTTCGCTGGAGCCATACCGAAGTTCATGGCGATAGCACCATTCACATCAGCGCGGCTGGTGTAATCCATCCATGCGTAGGCACAGTTGACGTTCGGGGTGGTGGAGCTCACCAACCAGGCGTCGTACCAACCGGTGGATCCCTCAACGGGCAGGGTGGTCTTCAAGTTGTCGCTCGCGGCGAACTTACGAAGAACCTCCCATGAGGTTCCCACCACGGTGTTGCCACCGACGAAGGAGGTGATCTGTGCAACAGGGTCAGACCAGTACTCACCGATGATGGCGTTCTGCTGCTTGAGCAGGTCCACCGCGGCGGCGAGCTGGGTCTCATCCAGCGCGTAGGGGTTCTCGATACCGAGATCCGGGTTGTGGTACATCAGGTAGACAGCTGCGTCAGCGATGTAGATCGGTGCGTCATACGCAGTGATCTTGCCGGCGTAGGGGCTGTCAGACTCCCACACAACGTCCCAGCTCTCGGGGGCGCCACCGGTGACGTCCTCGTTGTACTGGAGAAGGTTTGCACCACGACCAATCGGCACACCATAGGGCTTGCCGTTAACCGTGTCGTAGATCTGTCCCTTCATACCCTCAGCGATGTCGTCGCTGAAGTTCGGAATCAAATCAATGTTCAAAGGCTGCACATCGCCACCCACGATCAGGCGGAGAGCGGCGTCACCCGACGCAGACACGATGTCGTACTCACCGGTTCGCATCAAGGTCACCATCTCATCAGAGGTTCCCGCGACGCGAGGGTTGACGACACACCCGGTGTCGGCGGTGAACTGATCGGTCCAGGCAGGCTCTACGAAGCCTGACCAGTTCACGATGTTCAGTTCACCTTCGAACGAGCCAAGTTCCTCCACCATGGGGACGTCTGGCACATCGAGGGTGAGCTCACCGGTGCCCGAGCAGGCGCTCAGAACAACGGTTGATGCAGCAAATAGCGACAGCGCCGCTAATTTCTTGCCTCTCATCAGTTTCCTTTCACCTGGCTTTCGCCAGCTCTATTGGGGAATTGTCGCAACATGGTCATTTCGCCATGTCGCGACAACTTTGTCGCCGACCACAAAAGAGTCTTTGTGGCCCGGTAACTCTTCATTCAGCTGCGTCGAGATGATCCTTATCCCGGCTGGATTTTCGATAATCGTAATGGTGTTGGCCCCTGTGTAAGCGACCTCCACGACCTGTCCTTCGACACTCGAGTAGTCCTTCGCTGGTTTGTGCCCAGCGCCGTGCAACCGAATGCGCTCGGGCCGAATGTTGACCAGATCGGAGCGACCAACGAGCGCCATCGCCTTTTCGCCGTCGAGCAGGTTAGAAACCCCGAGGAAGCCCGCAACGAACGCGGTTGCGGGCTTTTCATACACGTCGTGCGGGGTTCCCAATTGTTCGATGCGACCCGCGTTGAACACGGCGATACGATCGCTCATCCGCATTGCCTCTTCTTGATCGTGAGTGACAAAGACGAAGGTGATGCCGGCTTCGCGTTGGATGGATTTCAACTCCACCTGCATCTCTTCCCGGAGTTGCTTATCGAGTGCGCCCAGTGGTTCATCAAGCAACAGAACTTTCGGTGTAAGAACGAGCGCCCGCGCGAGTGCGATTCGCTGACGCTGCCCGCCAGAGAGCTGGTGAGGGAGACGGTCAGCAACGTGGGAAAGCTTCACGCGATCGATTGCTTCGGAAGCTTGTCTTGCTCGCTCGGGCTTGGGCACCTTCCGCGTTCGCAGACCATACTCAACGTTCTCCTGGATGGTCATGTGGGGGAAGAGCGCGTAGTCCTGAAAAACCGTGTTGACCGTCCGATCAAAGGGAGCAAGTTCGGTGATGTTGTCACCATCGATCGAAATGGTGCCGGTGGTCACCGTCTCGAAGCCCGCAATCATTCTCAAGACCGTCGTTTTGCCGGACCCCGAGGGGCCCAGCATCGAGAAGAACTCTCCCGATTCGATGTCCAGATCGAGGTCATCGACTGCCCGAACATCGTCGAACACCTTGGACACCGAGCGGAGCGACACATACCCTGGTTCGCGATTCGCGGTGTTAGACATAAAGCTCTCTCCCGACATTCCCCATGAGCAATCTAACCCTCCGACACTACAGGAGAAATTGTGACTCCCGCGTGCGCGTATGAGCCTTCAGGGCCGCGCGGAAGTGCCTGTCCCAGGCTCGCTTGTGGGCTATCGCAGAGGCCTAAGCTTTCGCTGCCCGCAAGATTTCTGATAACTCTTTACGCAACGCTGCGGTGACCTCGCCCCGAAAGAGCAGGCTGGTCCTTCTGCTCACCAGATCATCGAGTTCTTCGACCCATTCGTTACGGATTAGCCACTCGATTTCACCCCGGGAATACCCCTGGTGGTGCACTAGGGGCTCGTCACCTTCGCCCTCGAGATGGGAAATAACGTGTGCCGCGCAGGTGCCATAACGGTCCAGTAGTTGCTCCACTCTTTCAGCGGAGAGTACCGCGGAGTGATTTTGCACCCACGCCTGCCTCTCAAGGAGGGTTGTGGGAAAGCCTTTCCCCCCTCCGATGGAGAGATCCGCGGTCGAAACCACCCTCCGACGGCCAAGAATCGTCAATACTTCGTCGGCAAGATGCTCCCCCAACGCCCTAAATGTCGTCCATTTTCCACCCACGAGGGACAACACCCGAGTCTTGCCGAGGCTTCCGTCAACGATTCGATAATCGCGTGAGATCACCCCAGGGCTGAGATCTCCGGCCGCCGGCAAAGGCCGAACCCCGGAGTAGCGATACACAATCTGGGAATAATCGGTCGTGATGTGGGGGAAGACCCTGGATACCAGGTCAAAGAAGTAATCCACCTCCTCATCCGTGCAGACAATCTCATCGCGAATATCCACAGGGATATCGGTGGTGCCCACCAGCACACGACCCATCATGGGATACATCAGCACGATGCGACCATCGCTGTTTTCGAAAAAGATCTCACGCCCATCGCACGCCTCCAGGAGCGCTTGATTATCGAGCACAATGTGTGACCCTTTTGTCCCACCCATCAAGGAAGTCGGCTGGCCCAAGGTTTCATTGGTGAGGTCGGTCCACGGCCCTGAGGCGTTGACGATGACATCCGCAGTGAGGGTAAGAATCTCCCCCGTGAGTTCATCTCGGACCTGCAAACCTTTTCCGTCATATCCGATGGCAGACAGGTAGTTATAGGCACGGGCGTGCTCTCCCGTTTCCACACCGTCACGCAGGACATCAAGAGCTAACCTCTCAGGGTTTTCCATCGCTGCGTCGTAGTAGGTGGCCGTGAACTTTACGTCCCCATTCAGGTGAGGGAGCTCCGCCAATGACTTGCGACGCCCCAGGAAGCTATGGCGCGGCATTCTCCCCTTATTGCGTCCAAAGAGGTCATAGAGCACGAGCCCCACCTTGATAAGGAGCGCTCCTCGCTCTTTCGGTTTCCCTGGAGCATGCGTAAACAACCTGATGGGTGCCGACAGCAGTCCGGAAAAGAGGGAAAAAATCGGAATGGTCGTCTTCAACGGCCGAACGTAGTGGGGTGCGGTAGCCAGAAGCCGGTTACGCTCGGCCAATGACTCCCTGACAAGCCGGAGTTCACCGTTTTCCAGGTAGCGAATTCCGCCGTGCACCATGTGCGAGGAGGCGGCTGAAGCTCCCGAACAGAAGTCTTTGCGCTCCACCAGCACAACGTCAACGCCCTGGAGCGCGAGATCTCGGAAGGTGGCAATGCCATTAATGCCACCACCGACAATGACCACACTCGCTGCAGGCTTGTCTCGGAGAGAATCCAGCCGTGCGGATGATGCGCTCACTCTCGAAACCCTTGTCTCCCCAAACTCGCCCGAGTGGATCTAGTCCCTACGACCAAACTATGTGTCTTCACTGTACAAAAGCGCAAAGGCCCTTACGCAAACAGCGGGCCGAAAGTTCGGCCCGCTGTTTGTAGTGTGCAGGAGGTTTACTGGTAAACCATTCCTCCATCAATCATCAACAACTGACCGGTCATGTAGTCGCTGTCAGAGCTCGCGAGGAAGGCAGCGGTCCCGAGAACATCTTCGGGGTACGAGTAGCGCTTCATCTCGATCATGTCTGCTGCAAGGCTGTCCATGGACTGACCAGGCTTTTCAAACTTCCCGATCTCGACAAGATCCTTATCGAGCTGCTCCCACATTTCTGTGCGAACCACCCCGGGACCGTA
>JALQXU010000053.1 GCA_023263045.1 Pontimonas sp. | reverse complement strand
CGCACGAGCGCGTCATAGATGGCGCTGTCGCCATGGGGATGAAGCTTGCCCATGACATCACCTACGACACGCGCTGACTTCACGTGACCTTTTTCGGGTGTGAGGCCCATCTGAGACATCTGGTAGACGATGCGACGCTGGACCGGTTTCAAACCATCCCGCGCGTCGGGCAGCGCCCGAGAGTAGATGACCGAATAGGCATATTCGAGGAACGAACCCTCCATTTCGTCGGTCAATTCGACGTCGATGATGCGTTCGGCGGGCTGTGAACCAGAGCCCTGGTCAGTGAGAGCAGTCATAGGATGGCGCCTATGGTACTGCCCGGGACCGAAGCGACCGTAAGGCTTGCCGATGTCCTGACCAGTTGCTGGTCCGCCCTCCGTGCTGAGGACAATCCCCTTTCTCTCGCGCCGGTATCCAAAGCCGCAGTTCTCGTTGTGGATGGCATGGGTGTCCACAATGTGAGAGCCAGAAAGGGCCACGCCCGGTGGCTCAGTGAGAACTGGTCGAGGCGGGGCATAGTCGGGGATTCGGGTTTTCCCTCCACCACAGCCTCGGCTCTCGCGTCCCTGACGACCGGCTGTGGCCCTGGCGAGCACGGAATTGTCGGATACACGGTCAGAGACCCGCGCTCTGGTGCGCTCATCAACCACCTCAAAGAGTGGGAACCCCACGTTGACCCCGACTCCTGGCAACGTTGCGAGACGATATTTGAAAAGGCGGGCTCAACGGGTATTTCCTCCCTTTCCATGGGGGAGCGCCGGTTCGCCGGGACGGGGTTCACGCGCGCTGTCTGGCGGGGAGCAACGTTTGTAGGTACGGAATCACTTGACGAGCAATTCGTTCGCCTGCGGGAATTTTTTGACGAGAATGACCAAGCGCTGGCCTACCTCTACTGGCCAGCGCTTGATCGAACCGGTCACTCCTCGGGAGTGGAATCAGAAGCCTGGATTAGACGCCTGGAGGACCTCGACCAACAACTTCGATCCCTCGAGTCTGTGCTGAGGCCAGACGAGGGGCTTGTGATCACCGCAGATCACGGCATGGTCGACGTCCGCGACGAAGGCAAACTCTTAGTGCCAGAAGGGTCACCGCTAGTGGACTCCGTAGCCGCCTGGGGTGGCGAACCCCGTGTCGCGCAGTTATACCTCGAGGAGGGCGCGGATTCGGACTCTGTTGCCACGCGCTGGCGCGAAGAGGTGGGACAGGACGCGGTCGTACTCACGAAGGAGTCGGCTCTTGCGCAGGGACTGTGGGGCGACATCAGCGATGATGTTGCCAGGCGCGTCGGGGATGTGATGGTGATGGCTGTGGCGGAAAGGGCCTTCTACCGTTCGGAGGTCGCCTCTGTGCAATCGATGCGGATGGTTGGGCAACACGGATCGATTACTCGCGAGGAGCGAGAAATCCCCGTTATTCCTCTGGGGGCGTGGGCCTAGGCCGGGTCGTCGTCGCTTCTCGCGCCAAAAACGATGTCGTCCCAGCTGGGCATTTCCGGGCGCTTCTTTTTGGGCGGCGTTGGTTCCGGGTCATCATCATCGGGGGAGTGTGAGCCCCCAATCGGCGTAACCGGAGCATCGGTGGCCTCGTCGTCCACCAGTCGAATCCCTCCCGTTGCGGGATGGGCGCTCCTGGAGCCCTCGTCAGCGCCCGGGGCAGGCTCGCGTTCTCCACGCTTGCGACGCAAGGCTTCCAACAGATCAGCGGTGTCAGCCATGCGACCCTCGTCCTCCTGACGGCCATACGGCACTGGCTCCAATAGAGGTCCCGTTTCGCCCAAATCGGAGGACTCAAAGATTTCGGAGTCAAACCGATCGGGTTCAGTCTCTGTTTCCGCTGTTGCGACAGCACTCAACTTGGGAATCAGAGTGGTGGGCATCGGTTCATGGCGGGAGAGCACGGTGGCGTCCTCGTTGAGAGGCTCCAAAACATGCTTTCGCTGATGGAAGGTCCATCTCGCCGAGTGCTCCACGTCACCTTCCGCGAAGGTGAGCTCGATCAGCCAGCCCGTCTCCTCTTTCCACGCGCTCCATTTCTCGCCGGAGGCAGATATTTCTTCGAGTCGCTCTCGAATCGACTGGCCAAACGTTGTTTCGTCACCACTTCTCGTGGTGACCGATACGGCGAGGGCCTGGTCGACAATAAAGTTGCGCTCCGCAATCACCGCACCCTCGAACTTTTCGATGTAGGTCACCTCTTCGCCGGTGAGGTCTGCCACCTGCTGAGCTGTGAGTCCACGACGGATGTGGGCTTGGATGTCCTTCGGACTGACCCTGTGGGCTGTGGAATCTGCTCCGGAGCGTTGGCGCAAAGCATCGCGAAGGGCCTCATTGATCTCGACGAAGAACCGTTGGCCGTCCTCGGATACCAAGACAAGCGTGTCATTTTCGACCCCGACGAGCGTAAGTGTGGTCATGGTCCCTGCTCCGTCTTCTGTGCTGGTGCCTTTAGCTTGGCACGCCCGCCCTGCAGATTTCAGAATATTCCCGGGTGTGGCGTCGGGATATGTCGGGGCTTCGGGTTACCCTGTTGCGCGGTTGTGGGTTACGGTTTGCGGTTTGCATTACTTATCAGGCAAACTAACGCCGACTTTTCCTACTATCCCAATCTAAAAGGGAGTGATTGAGAACGATGGCCACCGATTACGACGCCCCTCGTAAGACCGAAGAGGACACCGAATCCATCCAGGCGTTGCAGGAGCGCGTTCCCGACAAGCTCTCCGGGGTCGTCGACGCCGAAGATGCCGACAACCTGGGTTCCCTGGAACTTGCGGGGCAAGATCTCGCGAATGTTGAGCTTGATGTTGTCGTCCTTCCACCCCAGGCTGACGAGTTCACCTGTGTGGAGTGTTTCCTGGTGAAGCACCGCTCCCAAGTCGACCACGAGACCAAACTCGGCTCAGTGTGTCAGGAGTGTTCCCGCTAGTTCTGAGACAGCGCTGCGATCAGCGCCTCGGGGTTCTTACTAGAGACGAGCCAGTAAGGCGTGTGGTCTTCGGGATCGGTGACCTCAATCTTCACGACCGGGTCAATCCACGGCCGAAGGCTCAGCCATGCAAGACCATGGGCCCCCGGTCCCCTCTCGTGTCGAGCCTCCACGCCTCGAAAAGCCTGCGTCTGGCCCCAGAACTCTCTTTCCAAGTACGCTGCGCCGACCCGCAAACCCTCCTCAGTGACCGCGATCACCGGCGAGAACCCCCAGAGAACGGCGACTGACGAGACCCACAAACCTAAACCGGAGATGACGCCCACAAAGACGTTGAGGGGAAGAAAGATGAGCACTGTCGCGGGCACGACCAGTCCGACTGCGACGATCATCCACCAACTGGGGGAAAGGCGCTCGCGATAGAGAATCACACCTCTATTGCACCACGTATACCCTGGGGGAATGACTCACGAGCTCACACCAGAGGTGCTCTTCACCGGTGTCGAGCCAACCTATGCCCACCCCGGTGATGCGGGAGCTGATTTGCGGGCAACGAACGCTCACGTACTGGAACCAGGGCAGCGAGTTCTTGTACCCACCGGCACCCACATTGCCCTACCTCCTGGCTATGTGGCCTATGTCATGCCCCGTAGCGGACTGGCGCTTCGCCACGGGATAGGACTGGTGAACGCTCCGGGAGTCGTCGACGCGGGATATCGCGGAGAAATATCGGTCATCATGATCAATCACGACCCGGTGGAGACGTTTACCATTGACCCGGGTGATCGGATAGCGCAGCTCGTGATCTCGCCTGTGGCGCGAGCACACTTCCAGCTTGTGAAAGCGCTCCCCGGAAGCGAGAGAGACACCGGCGGTTTTGGGTCCACGGGAACCCAGGAAGGACACGCGTGAGCGACACAGCGACCAGCCTCCCCGGCGGTAAAGAGGAGTATCCGAAATCGGGCCCTGTCGATCGAGAAATCAATGGGCCGCTCGATGAGAGCGAAGCGGGAGCCATTCGTCCTTCTGTCGACCTCGGTGCTTTACGGATTGAACCCAAGCGCGGTATGCAGCTTCGTCTGGAGATAGACAAGAACAACAACCGAGTGATTGCGGTCACCCTCGAACACGACGGATCCACCGTTCAGCTGCAACCTTTCGCAGCTCCCCGCTCCAGCGGTCTATGGCACGGTATTCGTGCCCAAATCATGGACCAGGTCCGAAAACAAGGGGGGACCATCAGTGAGGTGGAGGGGCCTTTTGGACCAGAGGTTCAAGCCCAGGTCCCTGTTCAAACGGGAGGGTCATTCGGGTCGCGCAATGTTCGCTTCCTCGGAATCGATGGACCCCGGTGGTTTCTTCGCGCTGTCATCGGCGGACCAGCGGCCACCAACCCCGAAGCCGCAGAGATTATTCACACCATGATTCGACGCGTCGTAGTGGTCAGGGGCAAAACTCCGCTTCCTCCCCGTGATTTGTTGCCGCTTCGCGTCCCTCCCACCGGGAATGATCAAGCACCCGGTGGTACTGCTTGATGGGTGACGCCACACCCGACAAGTCCCTCGCTGGTGAGGTGAGAGGGGGGCTGGGTGCGCTGACACCGGGGGAGACCCCCACCGTGGAGGCGCTCTGGAGTGCCGTAGGGAAAACACGCGGCCTGATCGAGTCGGTGGGCCCCGGACTGGGCTTTCTCATCACCTACACCTTGACGGGCGACGTCGTGCCTTCCGTGGCAGCCCCGGTGGCGCTGTCGATCCTGTTCATTGTTGTTCGACTGTTCCAGCGAACAGCTCTCCTGCCGGCTCTCGCTGGGCTTGTTGGAATTGCTGCTTCCGCCGGGATTGCCCTGTGGTCAGGTCGGGCGGAAGATAATTTCGTCCTCGGATTTGGGGCCAATGCGTTGTGGTTAGCCCTTCTGCTGGGCTCCCTCGTGGTCAGGCGCCCGCTCCTGGGGTATCTTGCGGGTTCGCTCGCGGGCGACCCCACGTGGAGAAACCAAGCGGGCACTCGACATGTGGCCTACGTCACCACGTGGTGTTGGGCCGCGCTCTTTGCGCTCCGGCTCGCCATTCAGGTGCCGATGTATCTTTCCGCCTCAATTACTGCTCTCGCGGCCACGAAACTCATCATGGGCCTACCCCTCTACGCGGCGTGGCTCTGGGTGACGTGGTTGCTCTATCGCGCTGTGTATGGCTCGAAAGCGACAGAGTCGCGGTGATAGTATTTATCTTGACGTAAAGATAGTTTCCGAGCAGTGTTCGAGGAGTTGGCGTGGGTTCACTCAACAGTTTTCAGGCTAAAGACACCCTTCACGTGGGGGACCGCAGTTACGAGATCTTTCGCACCGACGCGGTAGAGGGCCACCAAACCCTTCCGTTTTCGCTCAAAGTTCTCCTCGAAAACCTCCTGCGCACCGAGGACGGCGCCAACATCACCAAGGAGCACATCGAGGCGATCGCGAACTGGGACCCCGAGGCCGAGCCTTCGACGGAAATCCAGTTCACTCCGGCCAGGGTTGTTCTTCAAGATTTCACCGGTGTGCCGTGCATTGTGGACCTGGCGACCATGCGCGAAGCCATCGTCGATCTCGGAGGAGACCCCTCTAAGGTCAACCCCCTGTCGCCCGCTGAACTCGTGATCGATCACTCGGTGATTGCTGACTTGTTTGGTCAGCCTGATTCGTTTGAGCGCAACGTTGATATTGAATACGAGCGTAACGGCGAGCGCTATCAGTTCCTCCGTTGGGGCCAAACAGCGTTCAACAACTTCAAGGTGGTTCCCCCAGGAACGGGAATCGTTCACCAGGTGAACATCGAGAATCTCGCGAAAGTCACCTACACCAAAGACATCGACGGTGTTACCCAGGCCTTCCCCGACACCTGTGTCGGAACCGACTCGCACACCACCATGGTCAATGGGCTCGGTGTGCTCGGTTGGGGAGTGGGAGGCATCGAGGCTGAGGCAGCCATGCTGGGCCAGCCCGTGTCCATGCTGATTCCCCGGGTTGTGGGCTTCAAGCTCACCGGCTCCATTCCGACCGGTGTTACGGCCACCGACGTGGTGTTGACGATCACCCAGATGCTTCGCGAGCACGGGGTGGTCGGAAAATTTGTCGAATTCTATGGAGCCGGTGTGACCCAGGTTCCCTTGGCGAACAGGGCCACCATCGGAAACATGAGCCCGGAGTTTGGCTCCACTGCCGCGATTTTCCCGGTTGACCAGGTCACCCTGGACTACCT
>JALQXU010000052.1 GCA_023263045.1 Pontimonas sp. | reverse complement strand
CAGGTCTCGAAAGCACTCTGGGCCGCCTGATAGGCCGCGTCTACATCGGCTTCGCTGGAGATCGGTGAGTGTGCATACACCTCCTCCGTGGCGGGGTCGACAAGCTCGAGGGCATCTTTGCCTTTCGCTTCGACATAGGAACCATTGACAAAGTTCTTCAGAGTGCGTGTAGTCATGTCGATACCCTAGCCCAGGATGAAGCCGGAGGTCTAGGGGGCTTTTTGGTCATAAATTCGTTGAAAAAATGACTAAACAATGAGTTTTCAATTGCAATAAATGAAAATAGATGCGAAAATCACACTATGCCGAAATCAGCGTCGACCCGGACTATGACGCTTGATGAGCCCTCGAAGGACATCATCAGCCTCCTCCAGCGCGATGGCAGGAAGTCCTATGCCGAGATCGGCAAAGCGGTAGGGCTCAGCGAAGCAGCAGTTCGTCAGCGGGTGAGCAAACTCACGGATGCCGGCATTATGCAGATTGTCGCGGTGACTGACCCCTCCCAACTGGGATTTCACCGCCAAGCGATGATTGGTATTCGGGTCAACGGGGACGCCAGGCGCGTGGCCGACGCGCTCAAAGCTATCGACCAGGTCGATTACCTCGTGCTTACGACTGGTCGATTCGACATCCTGGCCGAAATCGTGTGTGTCGATGACCACGAACTCAGAGAAATCTTGCACGGCTCCATCCGCACCATTGACGGTGTGATCGACACAGAAACCTTTACTTATCTATCACTGGAGAAAGAACACTACGACTGGGGGACACGATGACGATTATCGAGAAGTTGAAACTCAAGAAGACACCGAAACGTGCAACACCGAAGGCAGCGCGGCGCTCCAAGAAAACCGAGACGTTGCAGGACAAAGCGCGCGATCACTTGTGGATGCACTTCACCCGTCAAGGTCCCCTCTCCGGCGGCGCTGAGGTCCCCGTCATTGTTAAAGGAAACGGCCACCACATTTGGGACGAGAACGGCAAGCGCTACATCGATGGTTTGGCGGGCCTCTTCGTCGTGAATGCCGGCCACGGCCGAGCACGCCTGGCGGAAGTGGCGAAGCAGCAAGCCGAGGAACTGGCGTTCTTCCCCCTCTGGTCTTACGCCCACCCCGCTGCGATTGAACTCGCCGACAAGCTTGCCGACTATGCGCCAGGTGATCTCAACAAAGTCTTTTTCACCACCGGTGGCGGTGAAGCAGTCGAGAGCGCCTTCAAGCTCGCCAAACAGTATTGGAAACTCAAAGGCCAGCCGATGAAACACAAAGTGATTTCTCGCTATGTCGCCTACCACGGAACCCCCCAGGGGGCCCTGGCCATCACAGGAATCCCGGCGATGAAGGCAATGTATGAGCCTCTCACCCCCGGTGGTTTCCGGGTTCCCAACACCAACTACTACCGCGCCGAGGAAATGGGTTTCCCCGGTGGCACTGAGGAGGAGTTTGGCCTGTGGGCGGCTAATCGGATCGAGGAAATGATCGAGTTCGAAGGGCCGGAAACAGTGGCTGCGGTCTTCCTCGAGCCGGTCCAAAACTCTGGAGGGTGTTTCCCGCCTCCTCCTGGCTACTTCCAGAGGGTCCGAGAGATTTGCGACAAGCACGATGTGTTGCTCGTCAGTGACGAGGTCATTTGTGCCTTTGGGCGTATTGGCGAAATGTTCGCCTGTAACGCCTTCGACTATGTTCCGGACATCATCACCTGCGCCAAGGGAATGACCAGTGGCTACTCCCCCATTGGAGCGATGATCACCAGTGATCGGTTATTCGAACCTTTCAGCTCGGGCGACACGACCTTCTACCACGGCTACACCTTCGGGGGGCATCCCGTCTCGGCGGCCGTCGCTCTCGAGAACCTCAAAATCTTCGAAGAAGAAGGCATCAACGAACACGTTCGTAAGAACTCACCGAAGTTCCGCGCTGCCCTCGAGCGGTTGCTCGACATTCCCATCGTGGGAGATGTTCGAGGAGCCGGTTACTTCTTCGGTATCGAGCTGGTCAAAGACAAAGTCACGAAGGAGACTTTCACCGACGAAGAGTCAGAGAAGCTCTTGCGTGGATTCCTCTCCAAAGCTCTCTTCGAAGCCGGCCTCTACTGCCGCGCCGATGACCGGGGGGACCCCGTGATCCAGTTGGCTCCACCACTCACTATTGGTCCGGCAGAGTTTGACGAGATTGAGGCCATCCTGCGCGATGTGCTCACCCGTGCCTCCCAGCTGATCTAATTCTCGTGACGGACTACCGAGGCCTCTCGCTGTGGCACGAGAGTGTGGAAGATGACCTCACTCCACGACCCCCGCTGAGTCCTGCAGAGCGCGCCACACAGTGGGATGTCATCATCATGGGCGCCGGGTACACCGGTCTCTGGACTGCTCTGTCACTGATTGAACAATCCCCCACGACGAAGATTCTGATTCTCGAAAAAGAGATTGCGGGGTTTGGAGCGTCCGGTCGCAATGGCGGCTGGGTGTCGGCCCTCTTTCCCGCCAGTACCAACGCACTGATTCAGCGCCACGGTGTGGAAGCCGCCACCGCCATGAGACAGGCCATGGTCGAGTGTGTGCACTCGGTGGGAACGTGGGCTGCCAAACTCGACATCGCGTGCGACTTTGTCCAGGGAGGAACGACGTCTCTCGTCCGAGAAGAGATCCATCGGACCCGGGCCTCTGCCGCGTTGGCAGAGGCGGCTCGGCTTGGTGTTGATTCACCGGAGTGGAGAGAGCCGAACGACACCCTGCAGGCAAGCCACACACAGGGCGCCGTGTTTGATCCAGCCTGCGCGAGGATTCACCCCGCAAAACTGGTCCGAGGTCTCGCGTCCGCCGCGGAGAGCGCCGGCATTCGGATCGCCGAAAAGACTGAGGTCCTGGATTACCGGCCCGGAGTGGTGACCACCCCCGACGGCGACGTTCACGGCGACATCGTCATCGATGCGCTCGAGGGTTATCGCAGCCAGATGCGTCCCTCCCGCCGAACGTCGCTGCCGCTCTACTCCCTCATGATTGCGACCGAACCGCTGCCCGATTCCGTCTTTGACGCCATCGGCCTACCGCACGGGATGACGTTCTCGGATTTTCGATCGCTGGTCATTTATGGTCAACGCACTGCCGACAATCGCCTTGCGTTTGGAGGCAGAGGGGCGCCCTATCACTGGGGAAGCGCCATCTCGCCGGCATTCGACCGAGTGCCCAGAGTGTTCACGGCGCTAGAAACAACCCTGAAGGAGATGTTCCCCCAAATCGGTGATGCTGCCATCACTCACACGTGGGGTGGTGTTCTGGGAGTTCCCAGGGACTGGCACGCCTCGGTCTCGCTGGATAGCTCGAGCGGAATCGGCCGAGCCGGGGGCTATGTGGGCGATGGAGTGGGGCTTTCTCACCTGGCAGGCCTCACGCTTGCGGACCTCATCCTGGGCAATAAGACCTCGCGAACCGCCCTGCCCTTTGTCGGTCACCGCTCGCGACAATGGGAACCAGAGCCGCTGCGCTATCTCGGAGCGACCGCCGCCATCATGGGTGTCGACCTCGCGGATCGCCTCGAAGAGCGAACAGGGCGGCCTTCACTCATCTCGAAACTGATTGCGCCCCTGACGGGCCACTAATCCTTCGGCTTATCGCCTGGCAGAGTCACGTCCGAGACGTATGGCATGCGGGATTTCACTACCACGACAAGGTCGGTGACGAGCGTTGCCAGCACCGCCGCCACAATGGTGAGAAACAGCACCGTTCTATCGAGCCATCCTTGGTCACCGAGCCAAAACACGGCAGCCAGAAAGACCACAAATTTGAGAAGCCAGGTCCCTAGCACTGAGGCAAAGAAACCGGGCGACAGCACGTCTCCTTTGCCCAACCGGAAACCCCACATGATGCTGAGCGGCGTCAACCCCAGTAGGGCATACCCCAACGCGGCTCCCACGAGTGCACCCAGCATTCCTGCGAGCTCCGAGATCAGAGCTCCCGCCGTAGCAGCAACAATGGCGATGACAGAGGTGACGACCAGGCCCACCAGCAAGGCCCTCTTGGCAATCTGAGACACGGTCATGATGGGGATCCTTCCTCCACAGCAAGAGGGTCGTGGGGGGCTCTGTTATCGGGCGAGAGTGTCACGACTGTCGAGCCCACGAGCCCGATCACGATAATTCCCACCGCGAGGAACCACTGAACAAAGAGGAACATGAGGGTTCCAATGGCCAGCACTGCCGTCCAGGAATAGAGGATGAGCACTGCTTGGCGGTGGGAGTGACCCATGTCCAGGAGCCTGTGGTGGAGGTGGGCGCGATCAGCATCAAAAGGCGACATGCCACGGCGAAGCCTGCGACCTACCGCAAGCGAGAAATCCACCAGCGGAACAATCAGCACCGCCAAGGGCAAAATCACCGGCAAGAAAGCGGGCAACAACTGGGTCGGCGAAATCACTCCTGGATCAATCTGGCCGGTCACAGAAATTGCACTCACCGACATGATGAGGCCCACGAGCAGAGCACCTGAGTCACCGAGGAAGAGCTTGGCTGGGTGCCAATTGAGGGGCAGGAACCCCAGCAGAGAGCCTGCCAACAACACCGCCAACAACGTCGCGAGGCCAAAGTACGCAGTGCCACCCTCGCCTAGGGACAGCACTAAGGCATACAAGAAAAACACCGCGTTCGAAATCAGAGCAACACCTGCTGCCAGACCATCGAGCCCGTCAATGAAATTGACCGCATTCATCACCAACACAATCGCGAGGACGGTCAGAACAAGAGACAGCGTGGGCGAAAAGAGGGTGATTCCTCCAATAGGCAGTGACACGATTTGGACGCCCTGCCAGGCAACCACCCCGGCGGCAATGAATTGCCCAGAGAGCTTCGTCAGCCAGTCCAAATCGATGAGGTCATCGATGACACCGAGAGTGACGACGATAAAGCCAGCAACCAAGACCGCGATGATCGGTCGGGGATTAGCAAAAACTTCGTCGAATTGCGGTAGTTGGCTTGCCACCAGGGTGGCAAGGACAATCCCGACATACACAGCGATCCCACCGAGACGAGGAGTGGGTTCTTGGTGCACATCCCTGGGTCGAATTTCTCGGTGCCAGCTGTAGCGAACACCTAATTGCCAGAGCACGAGAGCAAGAAGGAAGCTCGCCGCTACCGCGGAGAGAGCTACCAGCAGATAGTTGATCACTGCTCCCACTCCCCACCTGTCACAGCTTTCACGTCCTCCCAGGGCACCACCCCGTGGCGGACAACCTTCCACGGTCCTCCTGACGCTACCTCGGTTGCGTCCACGATGGTGCTTCCGGGATTCCCCGGGGCGTCGGCGTACGCGTGTCCTACCGGGCCGGCATCGATATACACACTGATTGCATCGCCAAACTGAGCCAGCGCTTCGTCAATAGTGAGGGACGAATGCTGTCCCGTGAGATTCGCACTCGACACCGCAAGGGGGCCTGACTCTCGCAGAAGATCCAACGCAACGGGATGGTCGGGCATACGGATAGCCACAGTCCCCTGTGTGTCACCCAAGTCCCACTCGACATCCGGTGCTGCCTCAAGAATGACCGTCACTCCGCCTGGCCAGAACTGCTCCATAAGCGCTCGTGCCCCGTCTGGAATCGTGCGGACCAACCGAGTGACATCCTCAGGAGATGCCACCAAAACTGGCGGTGGCATATGGCGGCCTCGACCTTTGTGCGAGAGGAGTCTGTTCACGGCCTCGGGAGAAAACGCATCACAGGCAATGCCATAGACCGTATCGGTGGGAATGATGATGCTCTGACCAGCCTCCAGTGCCTCTAGAGCACGGGGCCGACCCTCTTCCCACGCGACAGGGTTCGACGAATCAACAACGAGCGTGCCCACATCCCCAGTGTAGTTTGCCGGTTCCTCGCAGACCCGGGCCGTAGGCTTAGGTCATCATGCTCTTTATCTTTGACATGGACAACGTCCTGTACGACTATCACTGGCGGATTCGGATGGAGTCACTCACTGAGCTCACCGGTCACGACTTCCACGACCTTCGAGCGCGGTGGTGGCATGACGAGGGTGAGTGGAAAGCGGAGGCCGGAGACCCCGACACCGGCGACGAGTATCTCCGCCTGGTCAATGAAGCTTTCGGGTCCAATATTCCCCGCCAGACCTGGGTCGATATTCGTAAGGCTGCGATGGAATTTAGACCCGAAGTGGCTGAGGCCGTCTCTCTGGCCTCACAACACGGTCAAGTCACGCTCTTAACCAACAACGGCATGTTGATTGGGGAACACCTCCAGGAGGTAGCCCCCGATTTGGTGCCACTCT
>JALQXU010000051.1 GCA_023263045.1 Pontimonas sp. | reverse complement strand
CAGTCTGGTGATTCTGAAAGTGAGTCGTAATGGACGACACTCAGGATCACGATCTTCGGGAAGCGCTCTCCAGTGGCAACGTGGGCAACATTGCGACCTGGTTAGAAGAGCGAGCACCACACGATATCGCGGAAGAATTCACCCGTCTCGATTCGGTTCAATCGGCTCTGGTCTGGCGATTACTTAATCGAGACCGCGCTCTCGAAGTGTTTGAAGAATTGGACACTCACGAGCAACAGGAACTGCTCAATGGGATGCGCGATCAAGCATTCCGGGAAATTCTCGAATCGATGGACCCTGATGACCGAGCCCGGATGCTCGGCGAGGCTCCCGCCTCGTTTGCCCACCGAGTTCTTCAGGGTCTGAGCCCCAAGGAACGCGCCATGACCGCATCGCTCTTGGGTTATCCGGAGAATTCTGTAGGTCGGGTGATGAGCCCCGAGGTCGTCACCATTCCGCAATCAACCCCTGTCCCTGACATCGTGAAAGTGATTAAGCGAAAAGGACGAGACGCCGAAACCATCGATATTTTGGCCGTTGTTGATCGAGCCCGGAAACTCGTGGGAGTGGTGGAACTTAATCAGGTCGTGATGGCGGATGAAGAGTTGACCGCGGGTGATCTGGCGGATGAGAGCGCTCCTGCGCTGTCGGTCACCGATGATGCGGAGGGCGCAGCTCGACTCGTTCAGGAGACCAATCGACTGGGTCTTGTTGTCGTGGACTCGGAGACCCGCGTCATCGGCGTTCTCACCGTGGACGATGCCCTGGAGATTATCGAGGAGGCCGACACCGAGGATGTCGCGAGACAGGCCGCAACGTTGCCCTCTACTGGGCACTATCTCTCTGCGAGCCCAATTCGTTTGGCGGGCTTGCGCGTTGTGTGGCTGTTGATTCTGATTGTTGCCGCGACTCTCACTGTCTCAGTGTTGCAACTCTTCGAAACGTCCCTCGAAGCAGTGACTGCATTGGCTCTCTTTATTCCCCTCCTGGTGGGGACGGGGGGAAACGTGGGCGCTCAGGCTGCCACGAGTGCGGTGCGAGCACTCGCAGTCGGGGAGGTCAGACCCTCTGACGCATTACGGGTCGCGTGGCGTGAATCCCGGGTTGGTTTGCTGCTGGGTTTGGTTTTGGGTGCTTTGGCTTTTGGTGCTGGGTGGATTGTGGCGGGAGTACCCGTTGGTCTCGTTGTCGGAATCTCCGTCGTGCTCGTGTGCATCTGGGCCGCCACCGTAGGGTCCTTGATGCCCTTGATGGCGCGAGCTCTCAACATTGACCCTGCGGTCATATCGGCTCCTTTGGTGACCACCCTGGTCGATGCGACGGGTCTCGTCATCTACTTTGTCGTCGCGGGAGCATTTCTCGGTATTTAGCTGGGGATAACTTTCGACGCCACCATGTCCCGAAAGGCACAGTGGTGGCATGAGCACCGTGATGGGTGAGGGCACGTCCTCCCTCGATGATTTGGTGGCGAATCCGAGCCTCGAAGAAGTCTGGGTAAATGGGCCGAACCAAGTTTTTGTCGCCGAGGACGGCGTTTCCAGGCCTGTGCCGATGGATGTATCTGCCATGGATATCAGAGCGTTTGTTGAGAGAACACTTCGCTTCACTGGGCGCCGAGTCGATGTTTCGAGTCCGTTTGTCGATGCCTCACTCCCGGATGGTTCGAGGCTCCACGTCGTCATACCGGACATTACGAGAGAGCACTGGTCTATCAATATCCGGAAGTTCTCCCCATCACTGCGGAGCCTCGATGATTTGGTGATGGCGGAAGTAATAACTGCTGCTGCTGCCACCTACCTTCGCGAATCCGTCGCGGATCGGAAGAGTGTCCTCGTCTCGGGCGCGACGCAGGCTGGCAAAACAACGATGCTGATGGCTCTTCTGGATGCTATCGATGACCGCGAGCGGATTGTGACCGTCGAAGAAACCTTTGAGCTTGCTCTCAACCGATCAGACCATGTGGGGATGCAATGTCGGGGCGAAAGTTTGGAAGGAACAGGGGAGGTCACACTTCGTCGCCTCGTGAAAGAGGCACTCCGTATGCGCCCCGATCGACTGGTTGTGGGGGAAGTCCGGGAGGCTGAGGCTCTCGATCTCTTGATTGCTCTGAACTCTGGCCTGCCGGGAATGTGTTCTCTTCACGCCAAGAGTGCGCAGCACGCCCTCATCAAGCTCTGTACCCTTCCCCTCCTTGCTGGCAAAAACATCGACCACTCTTTTGTTTTGCCGACCGTCGCCGGGACTATCGACGTTGTCGTGCACCTGGAACGTGGGCCCGATGGGGTGAGGCGCGTCATCGACATCCTTGCCCCCACGGGGGTGCTCGTCGACGGTGAGATTGAGACGGCTCCCGTATTCCATCGGGTGGGAGGCAATCTCATCGACATGAGGGTCGACCCATGACGCCTCTCACCGTGTTCCTCGGTGCCTTCTTAGGTTTGGGTGCGTGGTTGATTACGCTCTCGGGGGTTTCTTTCATTCGGAGGACAAAGTCCCCAGCGATCGACACCGATGTTCCAGCAAATCAGCGCAAGAGACCGAGGCTCTTCGGGCTGACCGCACTCCTCGCGGAGGCCGGATTAGACGCAGTGGACCCTCGGGTAGTTCTTTCGGGTGGTCTGGTCGCTGGAGCAGTGATGGGGGTACTTGTCGTGGCCTTCATTCCGATTCCAGCCCTCGGGGTAATTTCAGCTGTGGCCACTCCAGTCGTGGGAGGTGCCTACCTCTCGAGGTTGAAGAATCAGCGCGCATCGAGACTTCGGAAATCGTGGCCCGGCGTGATTGATCATCTCCGGGCAGGAGTTCGGTCCGGTCATGACGTTACGGGTGCGCTCCTTGCGTTACCGAAGACGCTTCCCCGAGACATTGTGGATCCGCTCGAGGAGCTCGACTTGGATCTTGCTCGTGGTCTTGCGACAGATGATGTTCTGGAACGATTGGGACGCCGTTTAGCCGATCCTGTTGGCGATCGTATTGTCGAGGTGCTTCGAATGGCGCACGAAGTCGGGGGAATGAATCTTCCCAGTGTGTTACTCGATCTGCAAAAGAGCGTGCGTGCGGATATCGCTGTCAGGGAAGACGCTCATGCACAACAGTCGTGGATTCGCTCCGCTTCCGTGCTCGCGGTGTGTGCGCCGTGGGTCGTGCTCCTGCTCATCGGGACGCGCGAGGCGACCCTCTCCGCGTATCAAAGTCCGGAGGGGGCAGGAATTCTCGTTCTTGGGGCAGTCGCGAGCATGGTGGCTTTTGGGATGATGAAAAAAATTGGATCTCTTCCAATTCAGCGTCGGTGGCTCGGGTGACTCCTGAAATCCTCCTTCTAGGAGGCACGCTCGGGGCCGGATTGTGGCTACTGGTTGCGCTGGCTATCCCCAAGCCAAAGCCCACGATGGCTGAACGGATTGCGCCATATCTGGTTGATGTCTCAGCAGAGGCTCGCGAGATGACCAAGAGGAGCGAGAGCAATCCTCTGGTGGTCATGGGAATCATCTTTTCGCCCACCGTTCGCGAGTGGGCAGAAAGGCTCGATCGGTTCTTAGGGGGGCGAGACTCTCAGCGCGTGCTGTTTGATCAGTCCGGCCGTCGAGACGATTTTGAGGATTATCGCGCCAGGCGGGCGCTCATGGTCGGTGTTTCGGGAGGCGGAGTGGCTCTTGCAGGAGCTCTCTTAGCACCGTCACTCTCAGCACCGTGGGTTGCGGGTCTGGCGGCAGGATTATGCGCTGTTGTGCTCGTGGCGATACTGCTCAGTGATGCCGCTTTGGCGCGTGAGGTGGCCCAACGGTCTCAGAGAATACGAGAGGAATTTCCGACGTTGCTGGAGCTCCTCGGATTGTCCCTCACCGCAGGGGATTCGCTTCCCAGAGCCCTCTCCCGAGTATCCCAGCGTGCCAGAGGTGAGCTCGGTCAAGAGTGGGCCCGGGTCATGGAGGACGTCGATGAGGGAGCCATGTTAGGGGAGGCTCTTCGAGAGTCGGCAAAGCGGATGGGGAGTGCTCCTGTTGCTGCTTTTGTGGAACACCTGGCTCAAGCACTCGATCGAGGGGCTCCTTTAGCTGAGGTTATCCAGTCACATGGGTCTGATGCACATGCGGAGTATTCGCGTTCACTCGTCGATAAAGCTGGTAAAGCCGAGGTACAGATGTTGGTGCCGATGGTGGCCTTGATTCTTCCCGTTACGGTTATTTTTGCGGTGTATCCGGGTCTTGAGGCTCTGGAATTTGGGCTCTGACAGTCACCTGTGGAAAAGAACAGTTCAGTCGAAGTGATACCCGATACCGTCACCCTATGAAGAGCATCGAGCACCCCCGAGTACTTCGGACAGACAATGACTACCAACGCGGAGATGTTCCGGGTTGGGTCTTGATTACCCTCATGACAGCCGGACTCGTTGTTGTTATTTGGTCGGCAGCAGGACCAGCCCTCTCAGGTGTATTTGAGCAGGCCATTACTCGAGTGACAGGTTTTTAGAGTGCTGGAGCGGGGGAATGCTCCGGCAGAGTTTGTCCTCGTGAGTGCTCTTCTCGCGGCTCTTGCGCTTGGCTCAATCCAAATAGTGGTGGCCGGGTATGTTCGCCAGGTCCTTGTCTCCGCGGCATCAGAGGGCGCGAGGGCAGGGAGTCTCGTGGACGCGAGCCACACAGACGCAGTGTCTCGTAGCAGATCACTGATCGAGGCGTCGCTGTCATCCCAGTATTCGCAGGAAATTACCGTTGCCAATTCAACCGCTTTAGGAGTTCCGACTCTGGAGGTGACCGTCAACGCCCCCGTTCCTGCGCTTGGTCTGTGGAGTGCGGGGGGAGTGATGAAAGTGAGTGCGCATGCGCCCCTGGATTACGTCCGATAAGTCCCCGGAGTCAGGTCGAGCATCACTGGAGTTTCTCGTGTTCGGCGTGGGGGTCATGATTCCTGTGATGTTTCTGGGCATGAGCCTCTGGTCGATTCAAGAGGCACAACTTGCTGCGAACAGCGCTGCAACGCAAGCTGCGAGGGTATTTGTCCAGGAAACCGACCTTGTCGAAGCGTCACGACGGGCTGAGCGAGCTGCGTTAGTTGCTGTGAAAAATCACGGATTCTCGACCTTTTCCGGATTTCAGCGGAAGTGCGCTCCGGCCTCGTGCCTCTCACCCGGGTCCGTCGTCACTATGTGGGTAGCTGTGGATGCTCCTATTTTCACGAGTGATTTCTTGCCCGGTGTTCTCGGCGCGGAAACAGTGATGGTTTCGGCCGAGTCAGCTCGGGTTGTATCCCGCTATGGAGCTCCTCGATGAGTGAGCGTGGAAGCATGATGCCGCTCTTCGGCGGAGCCACTGTTCTTCTTCTCAGTATGGCGCTCGGTGTCGCAGGCGCCTCATCTCTTCTGATCGAGAGACAACGCCTTTATTCCCTCGCGGATGGGGCCGCAGTCTTTGCATCCGAGAGCTTTGATCCGACAGCAGTCTCCAAGCAGGGCAGTAGAGTTCGAGCCCCTCTGACTTCATATCGTGTTCGACAATCTGCAGAGGAGTTTCTCGAGACGGTGGGTTCCCAGGAACTGACCAAGGTTGTCCTGGAGTCAGCCCACACACCGGATGGCTGGCATGCGGAAGTGGGGCTATCCAGTCTGTGGTCTCCACCGGTGGTGTCACATTTTCTGCCGACAACGTTGCGGATTCAAGTCGAAGCCCGGGCTCAAACGTTCCTTAGGTAGCCCTCTCGGCGGACATGGAGCTTGGTCTGTGAGCATGAGCATCATGACGGACATTACTGGTGCATCAATTCTTGTTGTCGGCGCTACTGGCGGGCTTGGTCGAGAAATATCGAGACTTCTCTCGGAGGCTGGGGCTTCACTCACACTCGTGGCCAGAGACGAGGGGAGGCTTTCGAGTGTAGGAATCCCCGGAACATTGGTAGCTGGTGACATCACACGCCCCGGAATCCCTGCACACGCTGTTGCGAGCGCTGTGTCTGCCCACGGAAAGCTCGATGGTGTGATTTATGCAGCGGGAGCGGTGGCCTTTGGATCGACTTCGGAACTTTCGGATGAGGTGATTGAGCGCTTGTGGCAGGTCAACACGAGGGCGTGGATGAGCGTGCTTCGGGAGGCTACCCCAGCTCTCATCGCAAGCGCAGCAGCCGGGGGATCACCCTTTGCGCTGACTCTCAGTGGTGTGGTCGCTGAGGCGCCCACGGCGGGTATTGCTGCTTATTCGGCGGTCAAGAGTGCCCTGCACTCCTATGGTGTGGCTGCGGGTCGAGAATTGCGTCGTGCCGGTATCCGGATGATCGATGCTCGCCCCGGTCACACCGAGACAGAGCTGTCGAAGCACCCCCTTGCTGGGTCGGCTCCGGCCTTTGCCCCGGGCCTTGCCCCCTCTTCCGTCGCGGCGCGCGTGGTTG
>JALQXU010000050.1 GCA_023263045.1 Pontimonas sp. | reverse complement strand
AGCGGACGGAGGAACACGCACCGCGGCGATCACGGGTGCGTATGTGGCTCTCGCAGACGCCATCAGCTGGGCCAGGGACAAAGGCCACGTCTCCGCGAAAGCTACCGCCCTGCGCGATTCAGTATCCGCGGTGAGTGTGGGAATCGTGGAGGGAGAGCCCCTGCTCGATCTGGCCTACGTCGAAGATGTGGCCGCCGATACCGACATGAACGTGGTGGTCACCGGTCGCGGATCCTTTGTCGAGGTGCAGGGCACTGCGGAGGGGACACCGTTTGAGCGCTCCGAGTTGGATCGCTTGCTCGATTTGGCTTTGGCTGGAACCACCGAGCTCGCTCGGATTCAGCGTGAAGCTCTCGGAGCGTCCGCGGGATGAGAGTGATCGTGGGTACCAAAAATGCCCACAAGGTCTTAGAACTCCAGCGCATTCTCGAGCCGCTGATTCCAGGCCTCATCCTCGAGCCCTCCCCGGAGGATTCACCGGTGGAAGATGGTGAGACCTTTGAGGCGAATGCTCTGATCAAAGCCCGATCTGCCTTCCACGCCACCGGGCGACCAGCGATTGCCGATGATTCGGGCCTGGAGGTCACAGCCCTCGATGGCCGGCCCGGTATTTTCTCGGCTCGCTATGCACCCAGTGGAGAGGATGCGGATAACACGGCCAAAGTCCTCGACGACATGAGGGGTGTCGGTGATCGCCGGGCTGCCTTTGTGTGTGCTGCAGCGCTGGTGCATGACGGTGGCGAGATCGTGATTGAGAAGCGCTGGGAGGGCTCGCTTGCTGAACACCCTGCGGGTTCTGGCGGCTTTGGCTATGACCCGGTGTTCATTCCCGAGGGCTACAGCGTGAGTGCAGCGGAGCTCGAGGCTCGCCAAAAAGACGAGCTCTCACATCGAGGGCAGGCTTTTCGGGCCCTCGCGCCGCACATCCTCGCCGTTGGCTAGGGGTCGGCACTCGAGATTCGAGGGCTAACCCGCTATGCTGTGCGGGCGCAGAGTTTTGCTCTGTGACTTCGCGTGTCGATCAAGGTTCACACCCGTCGGTCTCTCGACAGTCTCTCCTCCGGGACGATTCTGCTGGAGTGCGGTGGTGGCCTCGGCACCAGGCTCACACAAACGTGTGGGATTAACCGAGAACATAAAGGAGAGCCGTCATGGCTGCCATCACTATTCGTCAACTACTCGATGCGGGCGTCCACTTCGGACACCAAACTCGCCGCTGGAACCCCAAAGTCAAGCGTTTTATCTTGACCGAGCGCAGCGGTATCCACATCATCGACCTTCAGCAGTCCCTGGCTTACATCGATAAGGCCTACGACTTCGTTAAAGAGACCGTGGCCCACGGCGGAACCATCCTTTTTGTGGGGACCAAGAAGCAAGCCCAGGAAGCCGTTGCCGAGCAGGCCACTCGCGTCGGTCAGCCCTACGTGAACGAGCGCTGGTTGGGTGGTCTGTTGACCAACTTCCAAACGGTGTCCAAGCGACTGGGTCGTATGAAGGAACTCGAAGAAATCGATTACGAGGACACCACCCAGGGTTACACCAAGAAGGAACTGCTGCTCAAGAAGCGTGAGCTGACCAAGTTGCAGAAATCACTCGGTGGTATCCGCTCACTGCAGAAAGCCCCGAGCGCTCTCTGGGTGATCGATCCGATTCGCGAGCACCTTGCCATCGACGAGGCCAAGAAGCTCGGAATCCCTGTTGTCGGAATCCTCGACTCGAACGCCGACCCGGACGATTTGCACTACCCGATCCCTGGTAACGACGACGCGATTCGCTCTGTCGCTTTGCTGACCCAGGTCATCGCCGATGCTGTTGCCGAGGGACTCATTGAGCGTCACCAGAAGCCAGAGGCAGAGGGCAACGTGTCCGCAGTCGAGCCACTCGCTGAGTGGGAGCGTGAACTGCTCGAGCAGTCCGCGACCGGAACCCCCGAGGCTGCTGCACCTGCTGAGCCCGCCGCCGAAGCAAAGAAGGCACCGGCGAAGAAGGCACCCGCCAAGAAGGCTCCAGCGAAAGCCGCGGCTGAGCAGAAGCCCGCGGCCGCCAAGGCCCCTGCGAAGGCTACTGCGGACAAGAAGCCCGCAGCGAAGAAGGCTCCAGCGAAGGCTGCCGCCACCAAAGAGCCCGCCAAGAAGGCTCCGGCAAAGACTGCAGCAAAGCCCGCCGCAGAGAAGAAGACTGCCGCTAAGTCCACGACCGCCACAAAGCCGGCTGCGAAGAAGGCACCGGCCAAGGCCGCTGAGAAGAAGTAGGGGAGAGACCTATGGCTGTGTCACTCGAAGACATCAAGAAGCTGCGTGAGCAGCTGGGGACCGGAATGGTCGACACTAAGAACGCGTTGGAGGAAGCCGGCGGCGACGTCGAGAAGGCTACCGAAATCCTTCGCCTAAAGGGCGCCAAAGGAAACGCGAAGCGCGCGGATCGCTCCACGAGCGAAGGCCTTGTGATTGCTCACGAGGGTGATGGTGTTGCGTACCTCATGGAGCTTGCCTGCGAAACAGACTTTGTCGCCAAGAACGACAAGTTCGTGAAGCTCGCCGATGATGTTCTCGCTGCCGTTGTCGCGGCGGGATCGGACAATGCAGAGGCAGCGCTGGCCGCGCCTGCAGGCTCAGGGACTATCGCCACCATGATCGATGACCAAGCCGCCATCATCGGCGAGAAGGTGGAACTGCGTCGCGTAGCGAAACTGTCCGGCGAGAACTTTGCGGTCTATCTGCACAAGACCAACAAGGACCTGCCGCCTCAGGTGGGTGTCGTTGTGGCGTACTCCGGTAGCGATGCAGACACTGCCCGCAGTGTGGCCCAGCACATTTCCTTTGCGGACCCGCAGTACCTCTCCCGTGAGGATGTGCCGGAGGAAGCTGTGGAGGCAGAGCGTCGCATCGTCGAAGAAATCTCTCGTGGTGAGGGCAAGCCCGATGCCGCACTGCCCAAGATTGTCGAGGGACGCTTGGGTGCTTTCTTCAAGCAGGTTGCCTTGCTCGAGCAGGACTACGCCCGGGATAACAAACTGCAGATCAAGCAGGTCCTGGAGCAGGCCGGTCTGAGCGTCAGTGGGTTTGCTCGCTTCCGCGTCGGTTCCTAACCAACACTCCGCTCGGGGGCAGTGGCCAGCGTGCCACTGCCCCCGAGCTGTTTCTGCCCGCGCTACGCTAAAGAGCGCAAAGGAAGGGTGTCACTATGCCTGAAGGCCGTCGTCGAGTACTTCTCAAACTTTCCGGTGAAGCATTTGGTGGTGGCTCTCTCGGAGTGAACCCCGATGTGGTGGCAGCAATTGCCCGGGAAATTGCCGAAGGCGCTAAAAAAGCCCAGGTCGCAGTGGTGGTCGGTGGTGGAAACTTCTTCCGCGGGGCGGAATTGAGCCAACGCGGTATGGACCGCCGACGCGCGGACTACATGGGAATGCTCGGTACCGTGATGAACGCCCTGGCTTTGCAGGATTTCCTCGAGCAGGCCGGCGCGGAGGTCCGCGTCCAATCAGCGATTTCGATGACGCAGGTGGCTGAGCCCTACATTCCCTTGCGCGCCATTCGGCACCTAGAAAAGGGTCGCGTGGTCGTGTTCGGCGCTGGTGCCGGATTGCCCTACTTCTCAACCGACACGGTGGCCGCGCAGCGAGCCCTGGAAATCCTCGCGGATGAGGTCTTGGTGGCTAAGAACGGTGTCGATGGTGTCTACACGACGGATCCGAAGAAGGATCCTGGAGCGCAAAAGTACGAGAAGCTGACCTACCAAGAAGCTCTCGTCCAAGGTCTCAAAGTCGTCGATTCGACTGCGTTTAGTCTGTGCATGGACAACAAGATGCCGATGGTGGTCTTTGGCATGGAGCCAGCAGGCAATGTCACCAAAGCGATTGTGGGCAAGCGCATCGGCACCCTCGTGTCCTAGGCGCACCGTCAAACTAGACTGAAACCAAGGAGAAGATTCCATGATTGCTGACGTGCTCGCTGAGGCGAAAGAAAAGATGGCGAAAGCCCTCGACGTTGTCCACGACGATTTCCAGACTGTCCGAACCGGTCGCGCTAACCCCGCGCTGTTCCAGAAGATCATGGTCGACTACTACGGCTCACCTACACCCCTGGCCCAGTTGGCTAGTTTGCAGAATCAGGAAGCCAGAACCCTCTTGGTCACTCCCTACGACAAGAGTGCGCTGAAGGAGATTGAGAAAGCAATCGCGAACTTTCCTAACCTCGGTGCGAGCCCCTCCAACGATGGGGATGTCATTCGGGTCACCATGCCGGAGCTCACGGAGGAGCGCCGCAAAGAGTACGTGAAAATCGTCAAGCAGAAGGCCGAAGATGGTCGCGTGTCCATTCGCAGTGTCCGCCGCAAGGCGATGGATGATCTGAGCTCCCTCACTTCTGAGGTGGGCGAGGACGAGGTAGCTCGGGGGGAAAAAGAACTCGAGTCGATCACAAAGAACCACATCGACCAGGTGGAAGAGGCTCTGAAGAAGAAAGAAGCCGAGCTGCTCGAGGTCTAATGAGCGAGCGCCCTCCTTCCAAGAAGAAGTTTGATCCCGCCCAGGTGGGCCACGACGCTCTCGAACAGTTTGAGGCTGCCGTCTCCGAATTTGAAGAGCAGGTTCGAGACGTCAACGCCCGAATTGATAAGCGCGCCGGCCGACCTTTGTGGCAAGCCATCGTGTTTGGTCTTCTCCTCGGGGGCGTGTTTGTCGGAAGCCTTTTCTGGCTCGTCGAGCTCTTCGTCCTCTTCGTGACTGCCCTGGTGGTCTTCGCCGTCCTGGAGCTCGCGGGAGCTCTCACCGATAAAGGGCGTTTACGCTCACGCTGGCCGCTGGTCGTGGTCTCTGCGGTCATGGTCCCCCTGGCGGCCTTCTATGGCCCCGAAGGCCAACTCTGGTCGCTCGTTGGCGCGATTGTGCTGGCTGTCGTCATCAGGGCAGGTCGCGCGCTTCTCCAGCCCGATTCGCGGTCAACGACCCTGCCCGACATTGGTGTGGCAGTCATGGTTCTCGCGTACATTCCGTTCCTGGCAGGTTTTGCAGTTGCTGTGGCGACGAGCCCCGGCGGTGTGTTGTGGCTGTTCTCGGGTGTCGTCATCGTGGTCTGCGTCGATGTTGCTGCGTACGCGACGGGGCTGAGCTTAGGGCGCACTCCCTTGGCTCCCAAGATTTCGCCGAAGAAGACGTGGGAAGGCTTTGCTGGTTCCTTGCTCGCGGCACTCCTCGCGGGGGTTCTCCTCGGCATTTTCTTGCTGGGACTGACCTGGTGGCAAGGAATTATCGTGGGCGCCCTCCTGCTGGGATCCGCCACGCTGGGTGACCTTATTGAGTCCCTTATCAAGCGCGACTTGGGGATCAAAGATATTTCTTCGTGGCTACCCGGTCACGGGGGTTTTCTGGATCGTCTTGACTCGATGTTGCCCTCAATGGCCATGCTGTACGTGCTGTTCCAGATTTTTGGCTAGTCCGCCAGTCCACGAGGTTTTTCACCCCCGCACTGGCACAATTGTGGCGTGGACACCCCCTTTCCTCGCGCCGAAAAAGGCATGACTGGGTATGACCCGGAGGTCGTGACCGAGTTTCTCGACCGTGCCAAGCGAGTCTTTGAAGGTGAAGAGGACGGCATTACCTCGAGCGATATTCGGCACAAAGTCTTTCCGCTGGTTGCTAAAGACGGTCTCAGCACCAAGGCAGTCGATGAAGCGCTGTGGCGACTCGAGGAAGCCTTTGCCGACAAAGAACGCAACGCCGACACCGAGAGCGTGGGGGAGGAAACCTATTACGCCGGTGTGAGAGAACGGGCTCAGGAGATCTTGGATCGCGTGGCGAGGCCAGCCAAAGCCAAATTCCGCACGGTGTCGAAAATTCGTCCCGGCTACCATCCCGGGGACGTCGACGAGATGTGTGATCAAATTGCACGCTATTTTCAGCAGCAAGAAGCCCTCTCGGTCACGGCTGTGCGCAAAGGCACGTTCCGCACCACTCTCGGCGGCTATGACGAAAAGCAGGTAGACACTCTCCTCGACGAGACGGTGTCGGTCATGCTGGCAGTCCGCTAGAGCCAGCCCCCTCGGACCTCCCGCTACACTGTGGACGCCGTGAAACTTCGACGATTTTCCCGTGGCGCATCGGCGCGATCCGCTGGCGATGCCAAAAAGACCCTTATTTCCGGTCTGGGAATCGCCTTCGTCACGGCATTTGTGGCACTACCCCTCGCGGGTCCCGCAACGGCTTCTGCAAATGCCTGGTTTATCCCTGGCCCGGCTGACACATCGTCGCTTGTTGTCATGGGGAGTGGATTTGGGTTGGAACGGCAAGAGTTCGAGGTAACTGGCGCGTGGGGCATGGCTCCTGCTGTCGGGCGACCCGACCCGGGCAGCGCCCAGGCCTTCGCCCTAGAGCAGGTTGTCGCTCGCGGATGGAGCCAGTCGGAATACAGCTGTCTGGTTGCGCTGTGGCAGAAAGAATCGGGCTGGAATTATCGAGCACTCAATCGGAGCTCGGGAGCCTACGGAATCCC
>JALQXU010000004.1 GCA_023263045.1 Pontimonas sp. | reverse complement strand
CAATCCAGTGGCCCCGTGGGCTCCTTCGATCCCCAGATTCTGAACCAGAAAGGGTCACTCTTTCTCACCAGGCCAAGCCTCACCCACTACACCCAGGATTCGGAGGAACTCCGCTGGCGAGCATCAGAGGTGTTCCAGGCCCTCGAGGAGGGAACCCTCTCCTTCTCACTTCACGGGACATACCCGCTCGAGCAAGCGTCTCAAGCGCACGAAGATCTCGCCGCTCGCCGCACCTCAGGGAAGCTCCTTCTCACCGTATAGACACCATGGGGCACCCCCTGCCGCGGAGGCTCCTTTCGGACTACCGTTAGAGCATGAAAATTCTGCTCATTGGCGCTGGTGGCGTCGGTAACTCTCTCGCAAAACTCCTCGCCACACGAGATTTCTACGACGCCGTGGTTGTGGCTGACTACGACATGTCTCGAGCAGAGGGCGTGCTCGAGTGGATTGCCCATCGATTCCCGGACGCATCCCCAAGATTTAGCGCTGCCCAGATTGATGCCTCGTCTGCCGCAAACGTGACAGAGGCGGCCCTCACACACGGCTCCACCGTGGTAATGAATGCGGTGGAGCCCTCGTTTGTGGAGGCCATTTTTGATGGCTCGCTGGCAGCTGGTGCTGACTATATGGATATGGCAATGAGCCTGTCCCACCCCCACCCCAGTGACCCCCACCAGAAAACCGGTATCAAGCTTGGCGACTACCAATTCGAGAAATCCGCCGAGTGGGACACAGCCGGTCGTCTTGCCCTCGTGGGTATGGGGGTGGAGCCTGGAATCTCAGATGTGTTCGCCCGATATGCGGCAGATCACCTCTTTAGCGAGATTGATGAAATCGGTGTTCGAGATGGCGCGAATCTTGTGGTCACCGATGACGAAGGACGCGAAATCTTTGCTCCCTCGTTCAGCATCTGGACGACCATCGAGGAATGCCTGAACCCGCCTCTAATCTGGGAGAAAGACGCCGGGTGGTTCACTACTGCCCCCTTTAGTGAACCGGAGGTCTTCGACTTCCCCGCGGGAATTGGGCCCGTCGAGTGTGTGAATGTCGAACACGAAGAAGTGGCGCTGGTCCCTCGCTACCTTGACGCCAAGCGGGTGACCTTCAAATACGGACTCGGCGACGAATTCATTGGTGTCCTCAAAACCCTCAATCTGATGGGGCTTGATTCCACCACTCCGATATCGGTTCGCACGGCTCCCGATGGCGATGGCAAGCGCTCCATCGCGTCAGTAGCTCCGCGCGACCTGGTGGCGGCGGTACTCCCTGATCCAGCAACCCTGGGTGAGCGCATGAGTGGGACGACCTGTGCGGGAACCTGGGTCACCGGAACTGGCCCTGATGGTTCACCACGTGAGGTGTACCTGTATCACGCGATTGATAACGCCTGGACTATGAAGAACTTCGACGCACAGTGCGTGGTGTGGCAAACAGCCTTAGCGCCCGCCGTCGCTCTGGAACTACTTGCCACCGGTGTGTGGTCTGGCACAGGAGTCCACGGTCCTGAAGCCTTTGATGCGAAACCTTTCCTCGACCTGATGGCTAAGCCCGAGGCAGAGGGAGGCTATGGGCAAGCGTGGGGGCTCGACGAACGCTAGCGGGGTGTGAAACGGAGCGATAAGCACGAGAGCCCACCGTCAATTTTTTGACACTCCGAATTGTCTAACTCGATGACGACAAAGCCCGCTTCGCGCACCCGCTCAGTCGTGAGAGGAAAACCGCGTGGCATGAACACGACGTCATTCACGCGAATGCTATTCGCTGCAGGCTCTTCACCCTCCGCAACATCGATCACCGTGTAACCCTCAAAGCAACCACTTAGGGAAAGCCTCGGAGTCGAGAGAATTGTCGATCCATCCAAGAGAGAGCAATCCGATTTGAAATGCAAGACTCCGGGAGGGGTCGTGACCTCTCGAACCGTGTAACCCCAGTCGGCCACGGTGCGCCGGAGCTCCTCTATCCCCTCGGAGTTTGTTCTCTCAGATTTCCCCACGAGAATCTCCGACTCGGTGGTCAAAATATCCCCACCCTCAATGAACCCTGGGCCCTGAAGTGTCCGAACCTCGGTATACACCTCCTCAAGGTGCGGGGTCATGGCAAGGGACTCCCCAAAGCGCGTAGGGGCGCCAGGACGCAAAACTATGGCGCCTTCGTTCAGACAAAGGGCGGTGTCCTCGACAAACAAAGAATCAGGAAAGTCCTCGAGTGCATCCACGACTCGAACCTCGAGCCCGGCCTGTGTCAGTGCATGAACGTATGCGTCGTGGTGAGCCATCATCACCCCCACATCGGGATTCCCGACATCCTCGGCCCGGAGACCATCGACCGCGCTAGCTGGTGGGGTTCTGGTGATGGCGTGAGTGAAGCGAAAAGAGCGCTCAGGCATTATCCGAACTTACTGGCGGTGAGCTTTTTCCTGGGCCACCAGAATGTGTCTCCCGTGATGAAGGCCAACGCGGGAACCACAACAGTCCGCACCAGGAGGGTATCGATGAGAACTCCGATACCGACGATGATGCCGACCTGGAAGAGTGCAATCAAGGGAAGGACCCCCAGGACCGCGAACACAGCGGCCAACAAGATTCCCGCACTGGTGATGACTCCACCGGTGGCTCCCAAAGCTTTGATCATCGCCTGACGAGTCGGTTTACGGACACTGTCTGCCAAGTTCGCTGACTCTTCTCGTGCCCTCGACACCAGGAAGATGTTGTAGTCGACGCCCAGAGCAACCAGGAACAAGAAGGAGTAGAGGAAGACACTGAAGTCCAGCCCCGACATTCCAAACACGTTCTGGAAAATCAACCACGCGGCGCCCATCGCTGAGAAGAACGAGAGCACCACACTTCCCAGGAGAAGAATCGGCGCGAGCAACGCCCTCAAGAGGAGGACCAAGACAATAAACACCAGCACGAGGATGAGCGGAATGACCAGAAGTTGGTCTCGCTCGTAGGCCTGCTTCACCGCGAGGCGCGTTGCATCGTCTCCGCCGACTAGAGCGTTCGCTCCGGGAACAGACTGAACATTTTCCCTCAGTGTCTCGATGGCCGCATACGCTTCCTCGCTACCACCTTCTGCGTCGAGGACAACGTCTATCCGAGAGAAATCATCATTCTGATCCACGACCTCAGCAGAGGCGACCAGCGGTGAGTCCAGTGCGGCATCGATGACCTCGTCGGCGTAGTCGTTGACCGCAATAACTTGGGTGGGAGCGCTCGCTCCCGCAGGGAAGGCTTCTCCCAGAACTTCAATACCGGTGACAGCTTCCGGCTTCACTCGGAACTGTTCCGTTTCAGGAATGCCGATCGTGATTCCAGTCGAGCCGACGGTCAAACCACCGAGCAGCGCAATACCCAGAATTGCGACGGTTACAGGACGCCTGCTCACACCTTTACCGAGCTTTGCCCACCAGCCAGTCTCCGACTTGTTGACTCCCCCAAACTTGGGGACAAATGGCCAGAAAAGACCCCGGCCAAAGACCACGATCGCTGCCGGCAAGACTCCCAAAGCAGCAATCATCGCCACGACGATTCCACTCGCGCACACCAGTCCCAGTGCACGGTTCCCGCCGAGCTCAGCAAAGCTCAGTGTCAACAGCGCCAATGCCACGGTTCCTCCCGACGCAAGAATCGCTGGACCGGCACCCTTCACAGCTCGGGTCATCGCCTCGTGGCGGTCTTCAATGAGGAGTAGCTCCTCCTTATACCGAGCGATGAGAAGCAGGGCATAGTTCGTTCCGGCACCAAAGACGAGGACCGAGAGGATTCCCGTGATAGAGCCATCCGCCGTGATGTTGAAGAACGCCGCCACGTTGCGTCCAATCTGACCAGCCATGCCATCGGCTGTTCCGACGACGAGTAGCGGCACAATCCAGAGGATGGGGCTTCGATAGGTGACGAGCAACAGCACAACCACGATAAGCACTGTGGCCAGAAGCAAGGTGAAATCAGCTCCGGCGAACACTCCCGCAAGATCCACCTGGAATCCCTCAGGACCAGTCACGTAGGCTTCGACACCAGGAAGTGTCTCCTTCCCAATGAGAGTTCGAATCTCAGCGACGCGCTCTGCTCGCTCATCGACATCATCGATCTCATCCATGGGGATGGTGACGACAGCTGTCGTGTTGTCGTCCGAAATCGTCGCGGGTGGCACGAATGCTTCGCCCATAATCTCCAGGTTTGAAAACTCTGTGAACAGCTCATTGACGCCACCAGTGGGCATCTGAATCATCGGGTCAAACTCACCCTGTAACCAGACAATCTCGTCATCAGTGAACTCACCGGAAGCCTTCGCCAGCACCACGACCGCGGCAGTCCCCTCGGAACCCGGCATGTCCGCCAATGCCTGGTCGACGAGAATCACCTCGGAATCATCCGGAAGCCCGTTATCTGGACTGACATTGGACTCTTCCGCAGCGAAAACGGTGAAAGAAAGAGCGGCAAAGATAAGCCCAATCAGGAGCGTCACCCACGCGGTTTTCGGACCAGTAATAAAGCGAATAATGGCGTTCACCTACCAAAACTTACTCCTGAATCAGCACCCCACTGCGCAAACGCCCAGCTACCCCTGCCACAGTGTGATTCGAGGAGGACAGACAATGAAGCTAGTTTCTTGGCTGGTGGGCGTTGTTCTCCTGGTGAGCTCATGCGCAGCCACTGAGCAGGCGGAAATCCCCCAACCGACCAGTCCCCTCGAATCTGAGTTGGACGATTCGTCGGACCTTACGGTTCCCGCACCATGTGATGTCGACAATGATCGAGCCATGAGCGCCACCATTGGGGCACAAATCGATGCCCTCCGGGCAGGAAATTTCTCTGAAGCGTATTCCTGGGCCGCGCCGGCCTTCCAGCAAAACGTGACCGAGGAGATGTTCGAGCGCGTCATTCGGGAGGGCTATTCAAGCTTGCTCGAATCCCGCTCGCACACTCTGAGCGACTGTGTGTTGTTTCCGAGGGATTTGGGGAACACCGTCGTGACCGTCACGACGGTCTCCGGCGAGGTGTACACCTACTACTACGAGCTCATCAAAACTGCCGAGGGATGGCGCATCTTGGGAGCTGCAGCGATTGCACCCGTGAGTTCTGGCGCCTAATCCTCATCGCGCCACGGCGGGCTGGGTTCTAACTCCTCGGACCGGGGCAAGCTTTCGGGAAGCGACGCCGTCAGCGCATCTCGCTCCTCGTCGGTGAGGCTGAGTTCTGCTGCTGACACGGCGTCTCGAATGGACTCCACACGCGTAGCGCCCGGGATGGGGATGATGACGGGTGAGTATGCCAGAAGCCAGGCAAGGACCAAGGATTCGGGACTGACCTGCTTTTCCTGGGCCATCGTCACAAAAGCACCGGTTTCACCACTGGTGATGCGATTGACCTTTTTGGAACCACCCAGTGGAGACCACGGCAAAAAGGCAATCCCGTGCTCCTCGCATAAATCCAGCACGTCCAGATCATGACGATAGAGAGGGCTGAACTCGTTCTGAATCGAGATTAGCCCGCCATCCCGAGGCCCACCACCAATCTCGAGAGCTTTCCTGAGGTGAGCCGCGGAATAGTTTGAGACACCAATTTCGCGAACCAAGCCGCGACTCTTGAGCTCCAGAACATTCTCGAACTGCGTCTCAAACGGAATCGAGGGATCAAGCCGGTGGTGCTGCCACAGATCGATGACATCAACCCCGAGTCGCTCCCGGGATCTCTCCGCCGCTCCCACCAAGTAGTCGAGGGATCCATTTCGGCCCCACTTCTCACCGTCGCTTCGGGTGATGCCTCCCTTGGTCGCAATCAGTACCGAGGCTTTGCGCTCGGGTGCAGCGTCCCATCCCGCCAGGGCCTCCGCTACAAAACGCTCGTTGTGTCCAACCTGATCCCACGCGGGAGCATAAATGTCGGCGGTATCGAGCAGAGTCACTCCAGCATCGAGTCCTGCCTGGATGCCTGGAATCGCACTCGAGGCCCTCAATTCTGGGTCAACAGCGGCTCCCTTGGGCCACGACACGTTCATACAGCCAAGCCCGATGGGAAAAACCTGCCAGGGACCGAGTGCTCTGTGTGTCACGATTGTTCTCCTTCGGGAATGGGCATGATGTCCACCATCATGGGGTCAGGTAATTCGATAACCCCTTCCTCGACGGAGATTACCGCAGAGGCATTCCACGGTTCGTCTCCGTGCCTCATGATGTATCCGGGAACGAGCCACGCGGTCCCCTGGGCATCCCAAATCAACAGGGGCGCCTCGTCCGCACTCTCAACCGTCACGGTAATGACGTCACCGGGCTCGAAAGACAGTGGTTCATCAAAGGAGTGGCTGTCCTCGAAAACGCTGTCAAACCCTGAATGGTAGAGGGGTGCTGGGCTACCCCACCATAGGCCAGACTCAAGTCTTTCCAGGGCGTCCCGGGGGCTCACGGTGTCGAATACACCCCGCGATTGGGGTGTCGCCGCGTGACCCGATACCGATGCAAGCGTCGGGCCTGGTGCAAAAAACACACTCCATTCCAGAGCGGTGTCTTCTCCCTCAATCGTCTGAATCGCACTCAACCCGACGCCCCATTCGTCGTTCGCCAGAACCGTCACCTCCGACGCGGTCACCTTCAGACCGGACTTCTGGAACAACTCCACAGCCATGTCCGTTGCTTCGGCGACACTGGGTAGCGGTCCGCTTGGCTCGGGGTTTTCGCACTCGAACGCTCCGAGCTCCTCGGAGCTTTCTTCGGTTTCTATCTCCCTGCAGGTGGGCTGCTGGTAGGCATCGGGGTCGCTGTAGTACCAGGGTCCAGTTCCACTCCACGTCAGATTCAACGTCGGGCCACTCCAATCCTCCGGCCCCAAGATGTAGCCTGGCCACACCTCATCGAAATACTGACTCGGTGCTGGTGTGCCTTCGAGTCCATAGACCTCGCCCAAACCGGCAAGGATCTGCAGTGGGTCTCCCGATAACTCCAGCTGATACACAACTCCAGAGCCGGGTACATCAGATAAGTCAGCTCCTGGCACGTACTCATAGTCGATGTACAGCGCAGATTCACCCCATGATTCCGCCGACGTGGCACCGGCATCACCCAACACGATGAGGGGACCGGGCGAGGGCGGAAAGAACACGGTCACGATGGTCCCGAGAACGACGGCGGCGATCGCGAGAATCGCCACCACAAGGTTTTCTCCGTTCTCCCTCAGTCGCGCCAGTCGACCTTGACCCTTGCTGGGCACGTCAGATTCACGAGACATCAGTGCCTCCTGGAGATTCGGACGAGCGTGGTGCGGGTTGAGTGTTCTCACGTCGAGTGTAGAACCCGGGATCCGCTGGTTAAGAGTCACTCGCCAGCGCACAAAGCAGCGCGCAGTAGACTCGTGGAGTGTCCAGCGCGCAAGAGTTTGAGCCTCACCGGCTAAATTTTGCACCTCGGCTCAACTGGTTGAGGGCTGGAATCCTGGGCGCTAACGATGGGATTGTTTCCATCGCAGCGCTGGTCGTGGGAGTGGCCGCCGCCACCTCCGACCCGGGACCCATTCTCATTGCCGGAACTGCAGGAATCATCGCTGGGTCACTATCGATGGCTCTTGGAGAGTTCGTCTCCGTCTCGTCACAACGAGACAGCGAAGCGTCCCTGATTAAACGTGAGCGCCAAGAATTAGAGGAGCAACCCGAGGCGGAGCTTCAGGAGCTAGCAGAGCTGTATCAACAGCGGGGTCTAAGTGCATCGACCGCAGCTCTCGTTGCCCAAGAGCTCACCGAACACGATGCCGTTGCTGCACATCTGGAAGCCGAGCTGGGCATCAATGAACTGGAACTCACAAACCCCTGGCACGCTGCAATCTCGTCAGCGCTCGCTTTCCTCGCGGGATCGATACTGCCGATGGTCGCCATTGTTCTGGGTCCCGAAAGCATCCGTATTCCCCTCACGTTTGCCGCGTCCCTTCTCGCGCTGGGAATTACCGGCGGCGTGGGGGCATACCTCGGCCAGAGCCCCATCCTGCGCCCGGTGTTCAGAGTGATGGGCGGAGGCGCTTTGGCTCTCGTGATTAGTTGGGGAATCGGAACAGCGTTAGGTGTCTCTGGAATCTAGGCACTTAGTTCGGCGCGGTCTCGATCCTCTTCGCACCAGAACTCTTCCGTGGAACACGATTCACACACCACCGACTCCAGGTGGCACTCGGGACTGGAACAGTTCTGCATCCTGGCCGAGGGCTGCTCGCAGAGCACACAGCGCCCGATGACTGCGGGTGAGGAAGAAAAGGTGACGGCCTTGCGGTTGTCGAAGACGTAGAGTGAGCCCTCCCACAAGCCAGCATCCCCATACTTCTCGCCGTAACGGACTATTCCACCGTCCATTTGGTAGACCTCGCGGAAGCCGCGCTTGATCATCATCGCCGAAAGCACTTCACACCGAACACCGCCGGTGCAATAGGTCACGACCGGTTGGTCTTTGAGGTGGTCATACTTTCCGCTTTCTAGTTCACGGACAAAATCATGGGAGGTCCGTGTGTCGGGAACAATCGCGTCTTTAAAGCGGCCAATCTCCGCTTCCCACCTGTTACGCCCATCAAAAAACGTCACAGGTTTTTCTTCCACGAGGTGATGGAGCTGTTCTGGGGTCAGGTGGCGACCACCCCCGATGATGCCTTCCTCGTCGACTGCGACCTCCTCGGGAGCCCCAAATCCCACAAGTTCGTCACGGACTCGGACACTCAGCCTCGGGAAATCTTCCGGACCAGTACCCTCGCTCCATTTGAAGTCGATATCCCGAAATGGGGCGTACTCACGGGTCTTTCTCCAGTACTTCTTGACCGCGGACAACTCCCCACCCACGGTGCCGTTAATGCCGTGTGGGGCGATGATGATGCGCCCACCCAAACCCAGTGACTCGCAGAGATCTCGTTGCCACAGCCGAATAGCGTCAGGGTCTGCCAGCGGAGTAAAGCAGTAATAGAGCAGAACCTTGTAGAGCGCCATGGCTTCCATCCTGGAGCAAAAACTGGCGGTACCGGTGGGATTTGAACCCACGGTGGGCTTGCACCCACACAACTTTTCGAGAGTTGCACCTTAGGCCGCTCGGACACGGTACCGCCCGCTAGTTTACACAGACACTCCAGACCCCTTCAGACTCGGTCAGAGGCGGGCTCTAGGCTCGAGGCATGGCAAAAACCGAGTCCCCGTATCGCTGCGATGAATGCGGCTGGACCACCCTCAAATGGGTGGGACGGTGTGGCGAATGTCAGTCGTGGGGAACCGTACTCGAGGTAGGTGCACCGACGAGCGCTTCACGCCAGGCGGTCGCCGTGATCCCCAGTGGCGACAAGACCGCCAAGCCTATTTCTCAGCACACGGGCAGTGAAAGCGGTCATATCCCCAGCGGGGTGGGCGAGTTTGACCGTGTCCTGGGTGGAGGAATTGTGCCGGGAGCCGTCATTTTGCTCTCCGGTGAACCAGGGGTGGGAAAATCCACTCTGCTGCTGGATATGGCCGCCCACGTCGCACGCGCTGGGAAAAAGGTTCTGTACGTGAGTGCGGAAGAGTCCGCCGGCCAGGTCTACCTCCGAGCCTCCCGCACCCAGGGTCTGGATGACAATCTCTTCCTGGCCAATGAAACAGATCTGGGAACAGTCCTCGGACACATTGATCAGGTGCAACCCGAGCTCGTCATCGTTGACTCCATTCAAACTGTCACCTCGGGTGTTCTGGAGAGCACGGCCGGCGGGGTTGCCCAGGTGCGAGAAGTTGCGGCGACATTAATCCGAGTGGCCAAGAACTCGGCGGTGCCCATCATCCTGGTCGGACACGTGACCAAGGATGGTCAAGTCGCGGGGCCTCGAACGCTCGAACACCTCGTGGACGTGGTCTGCCACTTCGAAGGTGACCGACAAACCTCTCTCCGATTTGTGCGAGCCTTGAAGAACCGGTTTGGTCCCACCGATGAGGTCGGATGTTTTGAAATGACCGGTGAGGGAATCGTCGAAGTTCCCGACCCGAGTTCCCTTTTCCGATCTCACAGCGCCAAGACAGTCAGTGGAACGTGCACAACTATTGCCCTCGAGGGCAGAAGGGCCCTCCCCGTTGAAATCCAAGCACTCGTGGTTCCCAGCACCGCCGCTCAGCCACGACGAGTTGTGAATGGTGTCGAATCATCTCGGGTGGCCATGATTCTCGCCGTCCTGGAGAGGCGTGCAGGACTTCCGGTGTCGTCAGCAGATGTCTATGTCTCCACCGTCGGGGGCATTAAGGTTCATGAGCCCGCGACAGACCTGGCGATAGCACTCGCAATTGCCAGCGCCTCCAAGGACGTTCCCCTCTCCCACGAGATGGCAGCCATCGGGGAAATCAGTCTTGCGGGAGAAATTCGCGCCGTGACACAGGCCGGTCAACGAGCCTCTGAGGCAGCCAGGCTGGGTTTCAGCTCAGTCCTCGACCACACGACCCCTGGAATCCATGAGGCGATTACCCACGCCTTTTCAACGAGCCCACAGAAGAGCAAGAAGCCCGCGTTCTAGTAGAGCAAGAACTGCTTAGTTTCGGCCGATTCGAGGCTGCCCAAGTGAACCGTCAAGTGGTAGCTCGCTCCACCCGCTGGCATCACGGGGCGCTCACCCCCACAGGTGTCAGGAGTTGAGCGGGTGCGATCCCACGGAATAGACGACGTTTCCTGCTCGGACCCCGGAGGCAGGGTGATTTCGAAAGGAACAGAATCGGTCTGGCAATCATCAGAAGACCAAATCAAGTCCGGACCGGAAGAAATCACGTACTTCTGCACATCGGTTCCGACATCGACCGAGCACTCCACGGCAGAGATGTTCTTGACGCCCATCCATAGCTGCGGGTTCACGCCCGCGTCATAGCTCGACTGGTCGGTGCGGGCCGTAAGTTCGAGTTGGCTTGGAAGACAATTCGGAACCTCGACCACAGCGAGCTCTTCGGTGACCTCTTCTTCGACGGGCTCAGCTGTGGTACCAAAACCGGGTCGAACCACGATCAAGACTATGACGGCAATGACCGCGAGCAAACCACCGAACACCACCAGCCGTCGGCGCCAATAGACCGACGCGGGGAGTGGGCGCTGAGCCTGTGACATAGCCCTAGGGTACGACTGGAGAGCCCCAAAACAGGGGGTTAACCCCGGCGAGCCTGCGAAATCTCAGGTCTAGCTAAGCTCCTTGACCATACGCGAATTACCTAACGTATTGGGTTTCACCCGAGCAAGATCCAGGAACTCGGCGACACCCTCATCAGGTGAGCGAACCAACTCGACATACACCTCTGAATCGACAATCGGGTCGCTCTCCTCGTGAAAGCCGTTGCTTTCGAAAAAATCCACCTCGAAGGTCAGACAGAACAGGGTGGTGAGCCCGAGCTCTCTCGCTTGCTCCTCGAGCGATCGGACGATTGCGGTTCCGATCCCATGACCCAGGTATTCCGGGGATACAGCGAGGGTCCTGATTTCGCCCAAGTTCTCCCAGAACACATGCAGAGCCCCACACCCCACTATGTCGCCCTCAGGTGTTGTCGCAACGGTGAATTCTTGGACTGCTTCATAGAGCACGACCAGATCCTTGCCGAGCAAAACCCTAGACTCCACCAGGGGCTCAATCAGTGCTGAAATCGCACGGATATCTGCCGTGCGCGCACGGCGAATCGTCCAGTTCTGAGGCTCTACCACCAGGACAGCGTAGCGCTTAGGACTCGAGCACTCCCGCTTCCACCGGCTCCTCTTCACGCTTCTTGCTCGTGAAGGTGAACTCAGTGCCATCGAAGTCCACCGTGATGTGCTCACCCGGGTTCAAGGAACCCTGGAGAATGCGCTCACTGAGCGGGTCTTCGACATTTTGCTGGACGGCGCGACGCAGCGGTCTCGCACCGAGGGTTGGATCCCACCCCAACACGATGAGCTGCTTCTTAGCCTCATCCGAGACCGTCATCGTCATGTCACGATCGAGCAGACGGTCACCCAGTCGCTTGATGAACAAGTGCACGATCTGCATGAGCTCGTCCTGGTTGAGCTGCGGGAAAACGATGGTCTCATCGACACGGTTGAGGAACTCGGGCTTGAAGTTCTTCTTCAACTCCTCCACAACCTTGGCGCGCATCGACTGGTAGCTGGCCTCGTTGTCGCCCTCGAGCGTGAACCCGACGGGACCACCCGTGATGTCTTTCGTTCCCAGGTTGGTCGTCATGATGATGACTGTGTTCTTGAAGTCGACGACGCGACCTTGACCATCGGTCAAACGACCCTCCTCCAACACCTGCAAGAGGGAGTTGAAGATATCGGGGTGTGCCTTCTCGATCTCGTCGAACAACACCACGCTGAAGGGCTTGCGACGGACCTTCTCGGTCAGCTGACCACCGTCTTCGAAGCCGACAAACCCTGGAGGGGCACCAAACAGGCGTGACACCGTGTGCTTCTCGCCAAACTCCGACATGTCCAGAGCAATGAGGGCGTCCTCGTCATCGAACAGGAACTCCGCCAAAGCTTTCGCAAGCTCAGTCTTTCCCACACCGGTCGGACCGGCGAAGATGAACGAACCACTCGGGCGCTTCGGATCTTTCAGCCCAGCCCGGGTGCGGCGAATCGTCTTGGAGAGCACCGAAATGGCCTGCTCCTGACCGATCACCCGCTCGTGGAGGGCCTTCTCCATGAACATCAGGCGCGCGGTCTCCTCCTCGGTGAGCTTAAAGACCGGGATGCCGGTCGCGGCTGCGAGAACCTCAGCGATCACGCCCTCATCCACGACACCGGTGCCGCCGGCTTCACCACTGCGCCACTTCTTCTCCAACTGGAGACGCTCACCCAACAGGGTCTTCTCCTCGTCACGCAGAGATGCTGCCTTCTCGAAGTCTTGACCCTCGATGGCAGCTTCCTTACGGGAACGGACATCAGCAATCTTCTCGTCAAACTCTCGAAGCTCTGGCGGGCTCGACAGAATCGAGAGACGAAGCCGCGCTCCGGCCTCATCAATCAAGTCGATGGCCTTATCCGGCAAGAAACGATCCTGAACGTAACGATCGGACAGATTCACCGCCGCCTCAATAGCCCCATCGGTGATAGACACTCGGTGGAACGCCTCGTACTTGTCCCGCAGACCCTTCAAAATGTTGATCGTGTGAGCGGGGCTCGGCTGGTGAACCTGTACCGACTGGAAACGACGCTCCAAGGCTGCATCTTTCTCAAAGTGCTTGCGGTACTCATCGAGGGTGGTGGCACCCACCGTTTGGAGCTCGCCGCGAGCGAGCAGCGGCTTCAAAATACTGGCCGCATCAATAGCGCCCTCCGCGGCTCCCGCACCCACCAGGGTGTGAATCTCGTCAATAAAGACGATGATGTCGCCGCGCGTGCGAATCTCCTTCGTGACCTTCTTCAGGCGCTCCTCGAAATCACCGCGGTACCGAGACCCAGCGATCAGAGAGCCCAGGTCCAGGGAGTAGAGCTGCTTGTCCTTCAGGGTCTCGGGGACATCGCCCTTCACGATGGCTTGCGCCAGACCCTCCACCACCGCGGTCTTTCCCACACCGGGCTCACCCACGAGAACAGGGTTGTTCTTCGAGCGACGAGAGAGGATCTGCATGACCCGCTCCATCTCGCGCTCACGACCAATAACCGGGTCAAGCTTTCCCTCACGGGCAGCCTGAGTGAGATTGCGTCCAAACTGATCCAAGACCTGCGAGCCCTTGTCGCTACCGACAGACTCGGAACCGCCGACTGACACCGGATCCTTACCCTGGTAGCCCGAAAGCAACTGAATGACCTGTTGGCGGACACGATTCAGATCAGCACCAAGCTTCACCAAAACCTGAGCGGCAACACCCTCGCCCTCACGAATCAGACCCAACAGAATGTGCTCGGTGCCGATGTAGTTGTGGCCCAACTGCAGGGCTTCGCGGAGACTCAGCTCCAAAACCTTCTTGGCGCGAGGAGTGAACGGAATGTGACCGGTCGGCGCTTGCTGGCCCTGGCCAATAATCTCTTGAACCTGCTCGCGGACAGCCTCCAAAGAAATCTCGAGTGACTCGAGCGCTTTCGCCGCGACACCCTCACCCTCGTGGATCAAACCCAAAAGAATGTGCTCGGTACCGATGTAGTTGTGGTTCAACATCTTGGCTTCTTCCTGCGCCAAGACCACGACTCGGCGAGCCCGGTCGGTAAACCTCTCAAACATCTTTTTCACTCCTTATTCGGCGAGACATCTCGCCCACGCTCGTGACCACGAGAATATGCGCTCGTTTTGCCCCGTGGGGCTGTGTTCGCCCCTAGCGTGAGATGTCAGCAAACCTCAGGTTTGACTACCTAAGCTCTTATCCGTGGCCAACGCCCCGAAAAAGTCTGCATTCCCCCCTGCGAGGGTGGGTCTGATGATTATGGTGGGTGGACTCGTCGCCATTGTGGCGCTTGGCGGGCTTTTCAGTTAGGACTCCGGGATGATCGAAAACTTTTGGGCCAACGCTCTGTTTTCGGTGACCCCGACCATTCTGATTGGCCTCATCTTCTGGTTCATCATGCGCGCAATTCTGACCGCGGACCGCGGTGAGCGCGAAACCTATAAGAAGGTCGAGCGCGAAGAACGCTCCAAGCGCGGTCTCCCCCTCGACGACTAGGTCGACTTCACAAGCGGGAAGAGCACCGTCTCGCGAATTCCGAGACCTGTGATCGCCATCAAGAGCCGATCAATTCCCATACCCATTCCTCCCGTGGGAGGCATGCCGTGCTCTAGGGCGCGAAGGAAATCCTCATCAACCTTCATAGCTTCGAGATCGCCCTTCGCGGCGAGTTTGGCTTGTTCGACAAAGCGCTCACGTTGGATGACAGGGTCCACAAGTTCGGAATATCCGGTGGCGAGCTCGAAACCTCGAACATACAGATCCCACTTCTCGACAACACCGGGGATGGAGCGGTGCGCTCGCACCAGCGGTGAGGTGTCAACGGGATAGTCCATCACAAAGGTGGGTGTAGTCAAGGACCCCTTCACGAAGTGTTCCCAGAGCTCCTCGACATATTTGCCGTGAGTGGGTTGAGCGACCTCGATGCCCAGCTTTTTCGCCATGGCCTCTAGATCAACAACCGAAGTATCTGGGGTGATCGTCGTGCCACTGGCGTCACTGAGGCTTTCATACACATTGAGCCGGTCCCATTGACCCCCCAGGTCATACACGGTGCCATCGGCCCAGGTCACGGTCGTGGACCCTGCCACCGCAAGCGCAGCCTTCTGAATCAGCTCCTGGGTCAGATCCGCCATCTGGTGGTAGTCGCCATAGGCCTGATAGGCCTCCAACATGGCGAATTCCGGGCTGTGGGTGGAGTCTGCACCCTCGTTGCGGAAGTTGCGGTTGATTTCGAAAACTCGCTCGATGCCCCCCACGACCGCGCGCTTGAGATACAACTCGGGGGCGATTCGCAAGAAAAGATCGGTGCTAAACGCATTGGAGTGTGTCACGAAGGGTCGTGCTGAGGCACCACCGTGCTGGACCTGCAACATCGGGGTTTCGACCTCGAGGTAGTCGTGCTCGGCAAATGTTGCCCGAAGCGACGCATTCACCTGTGCGCGGGCTCTCACCGTGGTGCGCGCTTGCTCGCGAACAATAAGGTCCAGGTACCGCTGGCGAACCCTGGTTTCCTCGTTGAGTTCACTGTGCAGATTAGGCAGTGGCATCACAGCTTTGGAAGCAATCTGCCACTGCGCGACCATGACGGAGAGTTCTCCGCGTTTGGAGGCGATGACCTCACCCGAGACGAAGACGTGATCACCCAAGTCGACGAGGTCCTTCAGGAGCTCAAAAGACTCTTCCCCCACCTCGGCGAACGAAACCATCGCTTGGAGGCGCTCGCCGGAGCCCTCCTGGAGCGAGAGAAAAGCGAGCTTTCCGGTGACGCGCATGTGGACGACTCGTCCCGCAACACCCACAACCTCACCCGTGGTGGCCTCAGGCTCTAGATCAGGATGCGCTCTTCGAACAGCAGAAATTGTGGTCGTGACCGGCACCGACACGGGAAAAGGCTCGACACCGGACTCGAGCATCTGCTCGCGCTTGCCCAAACGAACGGCATGCTGTTCGTCTATATCCTCGGCATCGGGCTCGATCTGGGGGGCATCATTCATGGGTGCTGTAATTCCTGCCAGTGGGCGCTGTCCTGGCTAGCCTACTGACCAAAGTGGATGAGGCGGTTGTCTATCAAGCGCACGCCACCCACCGTGACCGCGACAATGAGACGAACCTCCTGCGGGGTGTGTCCTTCATCGACACGAGTGAAAGTCGATGGGTCGACCACGTCCACATAGTCAACGTCTAATCCAGGAGCGCCCTCGAGAACCTCACGGGCACGTGATCGAGCGTGATGAGGATTATCCGCTTCGCCAGCGGCCTCAAGGGCTTTGGGTATGGCAAGCGCCTGACGAGCCGACTCTTCATCGAGCAAAGCATTTCGGCTCGACAGTGCGAGACCCCCAGAATCCCTGACTGTGTCGACTTCCACAATGCGCACAGGCATCTGCTCGTCGCGCACCATCTGCTGCACGAGGAAGAGTTGTTGCGCGTCTTTGCACCCAAAGACAGCAACGTCGGGCGTGACGCACTCGAAAAGTCTGGCGACCACGGTGAGGACACCATCGAAGTGTCCCGGGCGCGAAGCCCCCTCAAATGTCTCGCCGATTGGACCGGCGTTGTGGGTGACCACGGCGTCCAGACCATCGGGATAGACCACCTCCACAGTTGGGGCAAAAATCACATCCACGAGCGTGTCAGCCAGGAAGGCTTCGTCGGAGTGGAGAGAGCGTGGGTAGTCGTCAAAACCCTCATCCGACGAAAACTGAAGTGGATTGACAAAGATGCTGACCACACAGCGATCTGCTTCCTCCGTTGCACGAGTCACCAGAGCCTTATGTCCTTCATGAAGGGAGCCCATCGTGGGAACGAGCGCCACCGACTCTCCCGCTTTCCGCCAAGCCTCCCTAATCCCCTGCAGTTCCTCGAGTGTGTGAACGATGGCTGGCATCAGTCATCGCCTCCCAGTTCTCGTTCGTTACCCGCAAAGAGGCGAAGGGCGTTCTCCATGCTGGAGCTCACGAGAGGTTGCATCACAACACCGGGGTTATCGATTCCGGCAGCTCTGAGTCGATCCGCCGCTTCGTGAATGGTTGTGTGGGAAAAACTGGTGGCTAGCGCAATGGCTGAGGCAACATGCGGTCGATTTTCTTCCTCCACCACCACGGGTTCCATCCCCATTTCCACCGCGAGAGCGCTCGCAATCGGTTCAGCGACCGCGGGAGCAGTAATCACACACCACGCTCCCGACATTCTGGCCAAATCCATGCTGGTTCCGGTGAACTCCATCAACGGGTGCACGGTGAGCGGAATGGCTCCCTGAGCCCTCGCGCTATCGAGGACAGCCAGGCCGTGAGCAATCGACGTGTGGAGGAGGAGTTGACCGCTGTTCCATGACTTCTGGAGGCTCAGACCCTCGATAAACCCACGGAGCTCCTGGTCGGGAAGAGCCAGCACCACCAGTTCGCTGGCAGCGACGAGGTGGAGCGGATCGTGAAAGGTGATGCCCGGAAGAATCGCCTCGACTCGGTCCTTCGAGTCTTCTGACGGTGAGGTAATACCCACGATGGTGTGGCCAGCCCGAGCAAGTGCTGCTCCCAGAAGGGGGCCGACCCGGCCGGCACCAATGATCCCGACTGTGAGCCTCGTGGAATTCACGCTGGTGACCTTCGCCCTCGCCGCCGTGGTGTCGTGGTGTTGATTGCGCTCACGGTCCGCGCATGAACAGTGTCCCACCACCTACCGGCGACGTCATTATCGAGACCGAGGATGCGCGTGGAGACGGGTCCATCCACGCTGTCGACGGCGAATAGGGAGAGCCCCAATGCTCGGTGCCACGGGCCGCGGGACACACTGGAGCTTTGGATTCTGGCCAGTGGGACGAGCGCGAGCTTAGAGATCCATCGACCTAAACGAAGCGCCAGCACATCCTGGATCATCGCACTACCGGTCACACTGTGGCTCAGGGGGATACGGAAACGAGCCTTCGGGGATGCCGCGACAACGGAGTCTTCATCCAGTCCTGCCTCTGCCCACCTGGAATGGGGTGATTGCAAGAGCACCATCACCTGCTCGAGTGCGTTGGGGGTAGCCAGAGGTGGCAGACAAAGCTCCACCATCCGCACGACTTCCTGCCTCGTAGCTACCGGGTGGAGCAGGGTGTGGGCGGGGGTCTTCTTGTTCGCTGAACCCGGTGAGGAGGCAAGATTCGCATCAATGCGCCACCACCCCAGGAACCTCCAAGGCCAAGGTTGCGAGATTTGCAGGGCATGAATACGTCCGGGGGGAATGGTCTCCACGCTGGTTGAGAGCAAACCCAACGACACTCGAACATCGCCTTCGAGGGAGTCGATGACAAAGTTGCCCACCCGAAAGAACCGGTCCGCCAGATACACAACAAAGCCTGCAGTTACGGCGATGGGGCCAAGCCACGCGCCCACCTCCTCCGTGCTTACAGCCGCAATCGTCACCGCAACGAAACCCACCCCAAAAATCACCGACTCGACACTCACCACGAGCGAGGCCAAATAGCGGAAGAGGGGAACCTCGAGCTCTCTCGTAATCACCTGAGGCTCTGGCTCAGTGTTGTCGCGAGTCTTGCTGGGGGTCTGAAGAATCTCGCGCCGGACCGCGGTGGCCACACTGTAGGGAAGATAGGCGAGCACGACGTTCGCGTCATTGCCCGCCGCCTGAATGTCCAGCTTGGCAAGACCTAAGAGTCTGGGAATGAGGGGGCGCCGCACACCGATGGTGTTGATGCGATCTCTCCTCGCTCGTCGAGAAGACTTCGCAATAACCCCCTTCCTTACCTCGACGACATCGTCATCCATCCGAACAAGATGCACGCGCCATTGCAGCCAAAAAATCACTCCCGAGACAACCACGATGACAATCGCTGCTAGGAAGACCAGAGCCAAAGAGTCGGCAATCAGGTAGAGCAGTCCGCTTCCTTCGTCGTCATCCTCCACTCCAGCAAATCGGAGGATTGATCGGAGAATGACCGTTTCCCACAGAGCGGCGAAGCCCGCACCTAACAGTCCGAGAAGGACCACACCTCCCTGTAAGAGAGGGGTCAGCGGATGCAATCGAAACCAGTCACCACCACGAATATCGGTGGCACTGCGCAGAACTGGAAAGGTCATCCCTAGAGGCCTGCTCGCCGGGTTTCTGCGACCTCAATCAGGTGGTCCCGAAGCTTTTCCGCACTCTCAAGAGGAAGTCCAGGAATGGTCACCCCCGACGATGCGGCCGCGGTGACGAGCTTCAATTCTGATAGTCCTAAGAGTCGCGAGAGTGGCCCCCTCGATACATCCACGAGTTGCAAGCGCCCGTAGGGAACGGCGACCTGGCGCTGAAAAATAATCCCACGCCGAAACACCAAATCGTCAGCTCGCAGCGCATAGCCATAAGCCCTGACCCGTCGCGGGATGAAACCAAGAGCAATCGTGAGAACAACGAGGACACCTCCCAGCGGATACCACGACGCCCACGACAGAGCAGGCTCGGTAATCCACAGCGGTGCGCTGGACACGGCCACCGGTGCCAACCAGCCACCGAGGGTGTGAACCAGAACCTCAATTTGGTAGCGGGGGCTGACGGATTCCCACTGCGTTTCTTCCGCGGTCACAACGTTTCTCCTTCTGGCACTGACTCGCCCCCGTTCTCAGAAGAGTCCGGCGGGAGAGTGCACCATCTCTCAGCAAGCAGTGCTGCCACCGCCAAGACTATGGCGCCCACCAGGGCTACAACCCCTTGCCACAGCGCAGGAGACGAAATCACGGGACGACTGGAAAAGAAGATAAGGAAACCGAAACCCACACCAGTGAGGGTGGACCCTGCGAGTGCTCCCGCTTTGGCCCACAACACCACCCTGGTTGCATAAAAAGGATCTAGGGGACCTCTCGCCTTCTCTGCCCGAACATGACTCCTGATCGGCCAGGCCAGGGCTAGCGTGATGGCACCCAGTGCTGCCAACGCCACTCCCCAGGTAATCGGAGGAGTGAGCGCCGGGTTTCCGGTCACCACGAGAATCCACTGACCTGCCCACCCCACCACTCCTCCGATGACGGCTCCCATCAGGAGGGCGATCGGGGTGGTGTGTTTCATCAGTCTGCGGGAGGAAGGTTTGCTAGCAAGTCCGAAATCGCTCCTTTTCCAGGAAGCACAGCGTCCGGATCAATCTCGTGCCACGGCTCCAACACAAATCTGCGCTCGTGAGCGCGCGGGTGAGGTGTTGTCACCTCGGGGCCATCATGGCGCAAGTCCCCATAGACGATGAGGTCCAAATCGAGCGTGCGATCAGCGTATTTCTCGCCCGTACGCTCCCTCCCGTGGCGTCGTTCAATGTCGAGCAGCAATGCAAGGGTCTTCTCCGCAGACCACCCACTCTCCAGAGCAATCACCTGGTTCACATATGCGGGCGCATCCGGATTGGGCCCGTCAGGACCGAGCGCCACCGTCTCGTGAAGGGATGACGATGCTGCCACCCGGAACCCTTCCGTGGCAGCGATGTCTGCCAGCGCTCGGAAAGCAATGTCCTCGCGGTCTCCGAGGTTTGTTCCCAACGCCACAACACATGACACCCACGTGTCATCACTCATGCTGACCCCTCTCCCTCCGCAGAGATACCGAGACTCCCCCAAACGGAACGGTGATGGGAGCTCCCGGTTTGTGAACTGTGACACGCGTCGCACTCACGCGCTCCAGCGCCAAAACCATAGAGGCAATGCGATCGCACACTGTTTCGATCAAATCAGCGGGTTCGCCTTGGATGATCTCCACCACGCGCTCGGCAACGAGGCCATAGTCCACGGTGAAGGCAACGTCATCGTGGTTGATGGCGTCATCAAAGGATGTCTCAATCTCGACATCCACAAGAAAGGTTTGGCCTTCGCGTTTCTCCTCGGGAAAAACGCCGTGATACCCCAAGGCCTCGATCCGATCGATCCTGATGACATCGCTCACGAGGCACCCCCTTCGTGAAAAGCCTGCCAGACATCGAGCGCTTCACGGTGGGCCCTCACGTTATGTACTCGCAGAGCAAACACTCCCCTCTCGGCCAAGAGAACGCCAAGGGCAGCAGACACCCCATCCCGCTGGGCGGGCTCATGGGCATCAGCTAGGAGCTCGCCGAGGAAACGCTTCCTGGAGGCCCCAATCACGGAGCGCATACCCTCTGGCACCACATCCCCTAGATGAGCAAGAATCGCCCAGTTGTGATCGGGTGTCTTTGCAAACCCCAAACCGGGGTCAACCAGAATGCGTGACGAATCGATACCTGCTGCGGTGGCGGCCTCAAGTCGCTGTCGAATCTCACGGGAGACCTCTGCCACCACATCGTCGTACTGGGCAAGCGAATCCATGGTGTCGCTGTGGCCGCGCCAATGCATCATGACGTAATCACCCCGCGCACTGGCCACCACAGCGAACATCTCCTCGTCGGCCAGACCACCAGAGACGTCATTCACAATCTGAGCTCCCGCTTCGAGAGCCGCACGAGCCGTCGACGCTCGCATGGTGTCAATACTGACGACGATTCCTTCCGAGGCGAGAGCCTCCACCACCGGAATCACCCGCGCCGCCTCTTCATCAGCGGAGACTCTGCCCGCACCTGGCCGTGTGGACTCGCCTCCCACATCAATGACTTCGGCGCCGTCTGCCACCAGTGACCTCGCGTGTTCGAGTGCCTTCTCGACATCCTCGAATAGTCCACCGTCACTGAAGGAATCAGGGGTGGTGTTCACCACTCCCCACAATTGCGGTCGGTGGGGACCACTCACGCCCAGTCCTCGCCTCCCACAAGAAGGAGGGCGTCGTGTCGGCGCAAGTCCTCCGAGAGGGAACCGGCGGAAGCAACTGTCACCGTAGTGAGTCGCTGTTTCGGTCCGCGGTGTGCCACACACCCGTGCACCGCTGAGACCAACACCAAAGCACCCTTGGCGACACCAGAATCAACCAGTGCTCTCGCCACCATTTCACCGACTCGTTCTTGGAGTTGAGGACGCTTCGCGGTGACCTCCACCACTCTCACCAGAGTCCCCAATCCGACAATGGACGAGCCTGGCTCATACACCACGCTGGCCTGGCCCTCGAAAGGAAGCAGGTGGTGCTCACATAAGGAAACAAAGGAGATATCGCGGAGAGCAACGAGCTCGCCCCGCTCTGATTCTGCAGCGGGCACCTCTTTTGCCTCCCGCAAAACCGTGACGGGGTCAACCCCCACACCCGAGTAGAGCTCGCTGAAAAGTTCAGCAACACGTTCCGGAGTAGTCGCCAGTCCCTCCCGCGAGGGATCCTCCCCGACAGCGCGAAGAATGTCTCCGACCGCCTTCTGGATGGCCTCGCTATCCACGGGTGCGCCTGGACGACGAGGGTTTCGCTGGTGACGCTGCGGACTTCCGGGTAGTGGTCTTCTTAGCCGCGGGTTTCTGCGCTGCGGGCTTCTTGGGTGCCACTTTCTTCTTCGGGACACTCACCGGCCCCTTCTTCGAAGGGGGCCGCTCGCTACTGGAGAGCCACACCGCGCGCTCGGGAAGCTTCTTCACACCCTTAAACAGCGTGGCGAGTTGGTTATGGTCGAGCGTTTCCTTCTCCAATAGTTCGGTGGCAAGCCGATCCAGGATGGTTCGGTTGTTCATCAACACAGTCCACGCTTCGGTATGAGCGTGGTCGATGAGGGCTCGAACCTCGGTATCGACCGATTGTGCAACGGCATCGGAGTAGTCCCTCTGATGTCCCATATCGCGACCCAGGAACACCTCTCCGCTGGCTTGACCGAGCTTCACCGCACCCAGGTCTGCACTCATTCCATACTCCGTCACCATCCGCCGAGCGATGGAGGTCGCTTTCTCGATATCGTTCGACGCTCCGGTGGTGGGATCGTGGAACACGATTTCTTCAGCAACGCGTCCACCCATCGCGTAGGTGAGTTGGTCGAGCAGTTCATTCCTTGTGACTGAGTACTTGTCATCCAAGGGCAGCACCATCGTGTAACCGAGTGCTCGGCCTCGCGGCAGAATCGTGACCTTCGTCACCGGGTCGGTATGGCGCATGGCGGCAGCCGCCAGAGCGTGACCACCCTCGTGATACGCGGTGACGAGACGCTCTTTGTCGCTCATCACGCGGGTGCGACGCTGCGGACCTTCCATCACCCGGTCGACGGCTTCATCAAGAAGCTCGTTCGTGATTTTTGTCCCACTTGATCGAGCGGTCAGAAGGGCCGCCTCATTGAGCACGTTTGCGAGGTCGGCTCCGGTGAAACCGGGGGTTTTCCGTGCGAGCACAGCGAGGTCCACAACCTTGGCCATGGGCTTACCTTTGGCGTGAACTTCCAGAATCTTCTGGCGACCCTTCATGTCCGGTGCATCCACCTGAATCTGGCGATCAAAACGACCGGGGCGCAGCAGTGCTGGATCCAAAATGTCAGGACGGTTGGTCGCGGCAATCAAAATAACGTTCGTCTTGGGGTCAAAACCGTCCATCTCCACCAAAAGCTGGTTCAGGGTCTGCTCACGCTCATCGTGGCCTCCGCCCATGCCAGCCCCACGGTGACGCCCCACCGCATCGATCTCATCAACGAAGATGATGGCGGGTGCATTTTCCTTGGCTTGAGTAAAGAGGTCTCGCACGCGAGACGCTCCCACACCGACAAACATCTCGACGAAGTCAGAACCCGAAATGGAATAGAACGGGACATTGGCCTCGCCTGCCACGGCCCGCGCCAGCAAAGTCTTGCCGGTTCCCGGAGGGCCATAGAGAAGAACACCCTTAGGGATGCGCGCACCGACCTTTTGGAACTTCTCGGAGTCCTTGAGGAACTCCTTGATTTCGTGGAGCTCCTCGATGGCTTCATCCGCCCCCGCCACATCCTCGAACGTGACCGTGGGAGTTTCTTTCGACACAAGCTTTGCCCGTGACTTTCCAAACTGCATGATCCGGGATCCACCGCCCTGCATGCTCGAGAGCAGGAACCAGAAGATCAGACCAATGATGACAAAGGGCAAGAGGAGACCCAGGAGCGAGACAAACCAGTTGGTCTGGGGGACCTCATCCGTGAACTCCGCTACATCCGAGTTCGAGACGGCCGCAATGATCTCCTCGCCTCGGGGAGCAACGTAGTAGAACTGCACTTGGGTTCCGAGGCCATCAAAGGACGAGCGCAACTCCATATCTACTCGCTGCTCACCATCGATGATGGTGACCGAACGAGCCTGGTTGTCTTTCAGAAGCTCAAGGCCCTGCTGAGTGCTCACGGGTCGAAAACCGCTCGCGGTGAGCAACGAAATA
>JALQXU010000049.1 GCA_023263045.1 Pontimonas sp. | reverse complement strand
GATCATTGGTTTTACCGGGTACAGCGCCCACGATGAGGCCCAGTTCGTGGCCGATCAGATTGTTCAGCTCTCCGGTGAGGGAATTCCCTACTCGGAGATGGCCGTGTTTTACCGGACGAACGCCCAAACTCGTGCACTCGAAGACATTCTTATTCGCTCCGGTATTCCCTATCGGGTGATCGGGGGAACAAAGTTCTATGAGCGGGCCGAAATCAAGGATGCGATTGCCTACCTGGTGACCATCGCAAACCCTGCGGACTCGCTCGCTTTCCGAAGGATCTTGAATACACCCAAGAGAGGCATCGGCCCGGCTACCGAGAACGCCCTGGTTTTGCTTGCAGAAAAAGAGGACATCACTCTGCGCGAAGCGCTTCGTCGCAGCAGCGAGTTGGCTTTGGGTCCGAAGGTCACCCAGGCCATGCTCTCGCTCGCAGAAGCTCTCGATACCGCAGAAGCGATGGCCCACACCGAACCGCCCGTGGCAACACTCGAAAAGATTCTGAACAGCACCGGGTATCTCACCCTCCTGCAAAACTCTCGTGACCCGCAGGATGAAGCCCGTGCAGAAAACCTGGGCGAGCTCTTAGCGGTGACCCGGGAGTTCGGGCGCAATAACCCCGATGGAACGCTGAGTGATTTCTTGACCGAAGTGTCCTTGGTGGCCGCAGCAGATGAGCTCGATGACGAGACCGGCACCGTGTCGCTGATGACCCTCCACACCGCGAAGGGCCTCGAATTTGATGTCGTCTTCCTCACGGGGCTCGAGGAGGATCTCTTGCCGCATCGGATGAGTGCTCACGAACCGGGCGGGCTTCAAGAAGAGCGTCGACTGCTCTATGTGGGTATTACTCGAGCGCGCCAGCGCTTGCACCTCTCGCTGGCTATGACGAGAAGCACATTCGGTGACACCGCGATTGCCTCGCCGAGTCGGTTCCTGGCCGAGATTCCTCCAGAGTTGATTTCGTGGCGTGAATCTCGCGCTGCAACAGGTGGCTCGGGCCACGAACTGGGGGGCCCTATCCGCAGTTCCGGTTGGCAGGGAGCGGGCAGCAGAAGCGGGGGTTCCCTGTCGATGCGCGATGAGCTGCCGCCTGCTCCGAAGAAGCCCACGACGTGGGCAAATCGCGTGACGTCCAGTGTTCGCGATAACGGGGACCTCACCTTGGTGGCCGGTGACCGCATCGCGCATGACGACTTTGGCCCAGGCAGTGTGGTTCAGGTGAGCGGCGAGGGTCCCAAGCGCATCGCTGAGGTGAACTTCGATACTGCTGGGCGCAAGCGTCTGCTCATCAAGATTGCCCCCATTACGAAGCTGTAGACGCGCACAGCGCCTCTTCCCACTGTGTAGGGTTGAGGGGGTTCCCCGCTCTCACCGTTGCGAGTCTGAGGTGGAATCATCTCCCAGCCGACAAACCGGAAGGATCTTCGGGCGTGGACCTTTACGAGTATCAAGCCAGAGACATGTTTGAGCGTCACGGCGTTCCCGTGTTAGCCGGGCTTATCGCCGACACTCCCGAGGAAGCCCAGGCGGTAGCCGAGAAGCTCGGCGGTCTTACGGTCGTCAAAGCTCAGGTGAAGACCGGTGGTCGCGGCAAAGCGGGTGGAGTGAAAGTCGCTCCGACACCGGAGGATGCGAAGAGTGCAGCCGAAGCTATTTTGGGCCTCGATATCAAAGGCCACGTCGTGCGCCGGGTCATGGTGGCCGCGGGTGCCGCAATCGATAAAGAGTTCTACTTTTCTGTCCTGCTCGATCGCGCAGCGCGCAACTATCTCGTGCTGTGCAGCTATGAGGGTGGAATGGAGATCGAGCAGTTGGCGGAGGAGCGCCCGGAGGCTCTCGCTCGCGTTGCGGTAGATCCCTCGAAGGGCATCGACCTCGCTAAGGCCACAGAGATTGCTCGTGAGGCGCGCTTCCCCGAGGAGCTCGTGGACCTGGTCGCCCCCGTCTTTGTCACCCTCTATGAGGTATTCACAAAGGAAGACGCCACCCTGGTGGAGGTCAACCCACTGGTGTTGACCGAGTCCGGCGAGATCATTGCCCTCGATGGGAAAGTCACCCTCGATGAAAACGCCGAGTTCCGCCAGCCCCATCACGCAGAGCTTGCCGATTCGGCGGCCGCAGACCCCCTGGAAGAGAAGGCTAAGGCTCACGACCTGAACTACGTGAAGCTCGATGGTGAGGTCGGCGTCATCGGAAACGGTGCCGGACTGGTGATGTCCACTCTCGATGTTGTCGCCTATGCCGGTGAGAAGCACGGGGGAGTCAAGCCCGCGAACTTCCTCGACATCGGCGGTGGTGCCTCTGCAGAGGTTATGGCTGCAGGTCTCGATGTGATTTTGGGTGACCCCCAGGTCAAGAGCGTGTTCGTGAACGTGTTCGGAGGCATTACTGCGTGTGACGCGGTCGCGAACGGCATTGTCAAGGCTCTCGAGATGATCGGAGAGGGCGCCACCAAGCCTTTGGTTGTCCGTCTCGATGGCAACAGCGTCGAGAAGGGTCGCGACATTCTGGCAGCAGCGAACCACCCACTGGTGACGCTCGCCGACACCATGGATCAGGGCGCTGACCGCGCCGCCGAGTTAGCGTCGAAGTAAGGACAGAGCGTGTCGATTTTTCTGACTAAAGATTCCAAGGTCATCGTCCAGGGCATCACCGGCGGTGAGGGAACAAAGCACACTGCCTTGATGTTGGCAGCGGGTACCCAGGTTGTCGGGGGTGTGAACGCTCGGAAGGCCGGAACTACCGTCACCCACGGTGATGTCGAGCTCCCCGTCTTTGGCACTGTGGCGGAAGCAATGGAGAAAACTGGAGCCGATGTTTCTGTGGCGTTCGTTCCTCCGGCGTTCGCGAAGGACGCCGCTATCGAAGCGATCGACGCGCACATCCCTCTTTTGGTAATCATCACAGAAGGTATTCCCGTCCAGGACACCGCCGAGCTCTGGGCTCACGCGGGAGCTGTCGGAAGGACCCGCATTATTGGACCGAACTGCCCCGGCATCATCACCCCGGGCGAGGCCCTCGCGGGAATCACGCCTGCCACCATCACGGGCAAGGGACCGATTGGACTGGTGTCGAAATCGGGAACGTTGACGTATCAGATGATGTTCGAGCTGCGCGATATTGGGTTCTCCACCGCCATTGGCATTGGCGGTGACCCGATTGTGGGAACCACACACATCGATGCTCTCGAAGCGTTCGAGAATGACCCGGAGACCAAGGCCATCGTCATGATCGGAGAAATCGGTGGAGATGCCGAAGAGCGTGCCGCGGACTTCATCAAAGCTCACGTCACGAAACCCGTCGTGGGGTATGTGGCAGGGTTTACTGCCCCCGAAGGTAAGACCATGGGTCACGCTGGCGCGATTGTCTCAGGATCAGCGGGAACAGCGGCAGCCAAGAAAGAAGCCCTCGAAGCTGCCGGTGTGAAGGTGGGCAAGACTCCCTCGGAGACTGCCAGCCTCATGCGCGAGATTATGCACTCCCTCTAACCCCAGTCCTGTGGGGGGCTAGCGATAGGCTCAACTCGCCATGAATGCCCGTCTTAATGCGCTTGCCACCGTGCTCGATGTGCTGGTGCTCGTGGGTCTCGGGCTGGGCTTATTTTTTGCTCCTCTCACCCTCGTGTGGGCGTTTGATGACGGTTTTTCCACCGATTTGCTCCTCTCGTGGGCCATTGCGGTGGATGGTTGGATGCTCGGACACGGAGTGCCTCTGACCTTCACGCTCGATGAGACCCTCGCCCAATCTCTGTCGCTAGGGGCTGCAAACAGCGTCTTTGTGGTTGATGTTGCTCTCTTGGGTGTTGGTCTCCTCAGTGTGCTCTGGGGATATCGCATCGGGCGTCGCAGCGGCACACGCATCTACCCGGTGTCCACGTGGTTCTTGGCGGTAGGGACCCTCGCTGCGGCCAGCTTTGCCATGGTTTTCTTCCTCCCCGAACACGTGGTCACGATGAACACCCCAGACGCCATCGTGCGACCCGTGTTGTTTCTGGCCTCGGGTCTTGCGCTTGCGACCTGGGTGGGGTCGCGCGCTCCCGGAGGTCAAGTCCTTCAGGGCACCGTCCCGGCAGGTCTTCTCGCCATACTTCGCACCGGGGTGAAAACCGCAGGTGCTTCCGTCTTGGGGGTAGTGGTGGCAGCGGCGCTTGCCGTGGCGGGACTAATTCTCGCGTCCTTCGGCGAGCTCATCGCACTGTATGAATCCCTGCAGCCGGGGGCTTGGGGCATTGTCGTCTTATCGATGGGGCAACTGGCCTTGCTTCCGACCGCCATTGTCTGGAGCGCAATGTGGATGGTGGGACCAGGTTTTGCGCTCGGAACAGGGGCACTGATTTCTCCGTGGGGAACGACCGTTCAAGCTCTTCCTGCGCTCCCGTTGTTAGGCATCATTCCCGATAACCCGCCCGTGGCCTCGGTCATGATTATCGCCATTCCCCTCGCGGTGGCCTTCGCCTCAGGTGTCGCAGCCACAACAATCCTCCTCGGGGACACACCCCAAGAACTCTGGGGTGATGTCCAGTCCACCGAGATTCACCAACAGCCTCTTCTTCACATCGTGGCGGCCTCCGTGTTGGCCGGAGGATTGGGTGCTGCCGGGGGTTTTGTTCTCGCCGCATTGACCAGTGGCCAGGCAGGCCCCGGACGTTTTCAGAATGTAGGTGCGGACCCTGCCCAGATCGCACTGTGGTGGGGGTTGGAGGTTTTCATCGGAGTGTTGTTGGGACTCATCTCCGGAGCTCTCGGTCGTCGAAGCCAGAGGGCTGCTCGGTAGGCTAGGGCTGTGCGCCAGAGACTCGTTGTCCTTATCTCCGGGTCTGGCACAAATCTCCAGTCGCTTCTGGAGTCGCTTCCGAACACAGAGATCCCTGCCGATGTGGTGGCTGTGGGTTCGGACACCATGGCGCCCGGACTCCAGCACGCCACCGACCGCTCGATTCCCACGTTTGTTGTCCCGCTGGGGGATTTCTCCTCACGAGAAGAATGGGGTGTTGCTCTGGGGGATGCGCTCGATTCATATCAGCCTGACCTCATTGTCTTGAGTGGGTTTATGAAGCTCTTGCCCCCCTCATTCGTGACCCGGTTTGCCCCTCGAATCATCAACACGCATCCGGCCTTTTTGCCGGAGTTTCCTGGCGCTCACGCCGTGCGTGATGCGATGGAGGCTGGGGTGTCACACTCCGGCGCATCGGTCATCATCGTCGATGAGGGTGTCGACACGGGTGAGATTCTTGCCCAGCGGCGGGTGCCTGTGGAGGTAGGCGATGATGAGGCCTCATTGCATGATCGAATCAAGGTGGTGGAGAGAGAGCTCCTGTTGGAGGTCCTCGACACTCTGTGCGCCAAGGAAGGAACCTAACCCCCATGTCGTCTGGTGATCGAATTATGCCCCGCAGAGCGTTGGTGTCGGTGAGCGATAAGACGGGGTTAGTGGAGTTAGGCCGAGCACTCGATGGTGCAGGCGTGGAGATTGTTTCCACAGGGTCCACAGCTCAAGCCCTGCGTGATGCGGGTGTTGCTGTGCAGGAAGTCAGTGAGGTCACCGGGTTTCAGGAAGCACTCGATGGTCGAGTCAAGACTCTTCACCCCGCCATCCACGGCGGAATTCTCGCCGATCGACGAAACCCCGGTCACGTCCAGACCTTGGAAGACCTCAACATCACAGCCATTGATTGGGTCATCGTGAACCTTTACCCGTTTGTGGAAACCCTGGCCTCCGGGGCAGCCGATGACGAGATCATCGAGCAAATTGACATTGGAGGTCCTGCGATGGTTCGCGCTGCGGCCAAGAACCACCACAGTGTGGCCATCGTCGTGAACCCTTCCCATTACGAATCCCTAGTGGAGTGTCTTAGGGAGGGTGGAACGACTCTGGAGTGGAGACGCGAACTCGCCGCAGAAGCGTTTACTCACACCGCGCGCTATGACAGTGCGGTGTCGCAGTGGATGACCGGGGGTGAGGCGGTGAGCTTCCACGCCACGAAGACTGGAACCCTGCGCTATGGCGAGAATTCCCACCAATCGGCCTCTGTTTATACCGGACATGCTGTTACGCCGGGTCTTGCCTCGGCTCACGTTGTGCAGGGCAAAGAAATGTCCTACAACAACTACCTCGATGCCGATGCTGCACTACGGGCAGCGTTCGATCACGAGGGACCCACCATTGCCATCATCAAACACCAAAACCCATGCGGGATTGCCTCCGCAGAATCTCTCGCCGATGCACACCAACTCGCTCACGCGTGTGACCCGGTGTCGGCCTTTGGTGGGGTGATTGCCGCGAATGCGGTGGTGGATGCCGACACGGCGCGATCCATTGTGGAGATTTTCACCGAGGTTGTCGTGGCGCCTAGCTTCACCCCTGAGGCGAAAGAGGTGTTTGCTGCGAAATCGAACCTGCGGATTGTGGAACTTCCCGAGGGCTTCGAACCATCTCGCACGGAATGGCGTCACATTTCTGGCGGGGTGCTGATTCAAGATGCCGACCGCCACTTTGCTCCGCCATCGGACTGGACCTTGGTCGCTGGCGAGAAGGCTTCGGAATCTGAGCTGGCGTCCTTGGAGTTTGCCTGGCGAGCTGTCCGAGCTGTGAAATCGAA
>JALQXU010000048.1 GCA_023263045.1 Pontimonas sp. | reverse complement strand
TGTCTAGACCGTCAGAGACAACCTCCCACAGGGTCTTGTTCGGGTCGATTCCGGCCCGATCCTGGTCGACATAGGACAGCTTCACACTCTCGCCGACGACCAGCTCGCCGCCATCGAGGGGCTCCAGACCCACGACGGTCTTGAACAATGTGGACTTTCCGACACCGTTGGGGCCGATGATTCCGACGATTCCGTTGCGGGGCAAGGAAAACGACAAGTTATCGATGAGGACTCGATCGCCAAAACCCTTCTTGATGGACTTGGCTTCGAGTACTTGCTGGCCCAGTCGAGGACCAGGGGGAATCTGGATTTCCTCGAAGTCCAGCTTTTTGGTCCGCTCCGCCTCTTCCGCCATCTCTTCATCACGAGCAAGACGGGCTTTGGACTTTGCTTGCCGACCTTTGGCGTTTGAGCGCACCCACTCGAGCTCGTCAGCCAGACGCTTTGCGAGCTTCTGGTCCTTCTTGCCTTGCACCTGCAAGCGCTCGGCCTTCTTCTCCAGATAGGTCGAGTAGTTGCCTTCGTAGGGGTAGAGGCGGCCGCGATCGACCTCCGCAATCCACTGAGCAACGTGGTCGAGGAAGTAGCGGTCGTGGGTAATCGCAATGACAGCACCGGGATACTTCGACAGGTGTTGCTCAAGCCAGAGCACACTTTCAGCGTCCAAGTGGTTGGTCGGCTCATCGAGAAGCAGCAAGTCTGGCTTTTCGAGGAGCAACTTGCACAGCGCCACACGGCGCTTTTCTCCACCCGAGAGGTGGGTGATGGGCGCATCTGAGGGCGGGCACCGGAGAGCATCCATAGCTTGTTCGAGTTGGGAATCGAGGTCCCACGCATCCGCAGCATCAATGGCTTCTTGGAGTGTCCCCATTTCGGCGAGCAGTGCGTCAAAGTCCGCGTCAGGGTCCGACATTGCGGCGGAAATCTCGTTGAAGCGGACAATCTTGTCGTGAATGTCCCGCACTCCATCACGCACGTTTTCGAGAACCGTTTTTGACTCGTCTAACTCTGGTTCCTGCAGAAGGATGCCCACGGAGTATCCGGGTGTGAGCGCCGCGTCACCGTTGGACGGGGTGTCGAGTCCCGCCATGATTTTGAGAATGGTCGACTTTCCGGCCCCGTTGGGGCCGACCATGCCGATCTTCGCCCCGGGGAAGAAGGACATGGTGACGTCATCGAGGATGACCTTGTCGCCGACCGCTTTGCGAGCGCGGACCATTGTGTAAATGAATTCAGCCATAGGTTCCTAGTCTAGGGACTTTGACTGCCGGGACTTAGCGACTAGAGCTCGTCCTCTTCGTCGCTTTCGGAGTCGTCGTCGGGCTCTTCTTCGAGGATGGTTCGGGCAACTTTGGTGTAGTCGCTCACTCCCCAATGCAGGTCGTGGCCCAGGCTGTCGGCCTCGACCTCCACGCTCGTTCCGGAGCGGTCATCGTTGGACCAATCCCTGACTTTGAGCCGCCCCACAGCGACGACTCGGTCACCTTTGTGAAGTGATTGTGAAGCGTTGACGGCGAGATCGCGAAAAGCGGTGACGGTGTACCAATTGGTCTCCCCGTCACTCCACTGACCGACCTTGCGGTCAAACCGTCGCTGGTGTGAGGCGAGTCGAAAGCTCGTGATGGCGAGGCCTTCAGAGGTAACGATGTGGCGGGGTGTCGTGGCAATGAGCCCTGTCACGGCAAGCTGATCGGTCATGGTTCGTCCTTTCGTCACGCAGGCTGCAAAGAAGGGTGCCCGTGCCTGCGGTCCGGGCATGCCCACACCCTGCAGACTCGACTGCCCGTCATCCAGACCGAACCCCGGTTGTCGGAAGAACTAGGGTCGAACTCCTCGCTGTGGACACAGCGACTAGACCAGATATTCCGCGAAGGATTTGCGCACTTTGGCGACTTTAGGAACTGCCACGGCCAAGCAGTAGCCCTGACTGGGGTTCTTTGCGAAGAAATCTTGGTGATACTCCTCGGCATCGTAGAACTCTCCAAGGGGCGAGATCTCTGTCACTATGCCACCACCCCAGGTCTCATTGGCTCGGTCCCTGGCTGCTTCAAAGAGCGCGAGCTCTTCCTCGTCACGGTAGAACATCGCGGAGCGGTATTGGGTCCCGACATCGTGTCCCTGTCGGTTTAGTTGCCGGGGATCGTGCATGGTGAAGAACGCGTCCAAGATGACATCAGAAGGAATGACGGAGGGGTCGAACGTCACAGCGACCGCTTCCGCGTGACCTGTAGTACCCGTGCATACCTGCTCGTACGTCGGGTGCGGATTTTGACCTCCGGTGTAGCCAGAAACCACACCACTGACCCCTCGAAGGACCCGATACGCAGCATCGAGACACCAGAAACAACCGCCCGCCAGGTGATACGTCTTCATGCCCGACATCGTAGAGAAAGGTCCTGAACACAGTGCCCAGAATTGCTCTCGAGACTTGGTCACGAACACCGGTTTTTAGCCCTACGCTTATCCCGTGACGCACTTCTTTGACCATGCTCTAGAGGCACTTGGGGCTCGATAATGGGCTATTTTTATGCACTTCTTGCCGCATTTCTTTTCGGAGCCAATGGGTCGGTAAGCAAAGTCATTATCGAGGCAGGGTTTAGCGCTATCCAGCTCACTCAAATGCGCGTTCTCGGGGCAGCAGTGATATCGGGAATCGTGCTCCTCGCCCTAGACCGCCGATCCTTCCGTCTTCCGCCGCGCCAATGGCCCGTGATCATCGTTCTCGGTGTCGTGGGAGTGGGGCTCCTCCAGGCCACCTACGCCTTCGCGATTGCGCTGCTACCGGTCGGGATTGCACTTCTCCTCGAATATTTGGCAGTGCTGATGGTGGCGGTCGTGGCGTTCTTCTTCTTCAAAGAAAAGGTGCACATCCGACTGTGGGCGGCGATTGCCTTGGTCATTGTGGGTCTGATTGTCGTGGCAGAAATCTGGGCATCCACGCTCAACCCAGTCGGAGTCCTCTGGGGGCTCGCGGCTGCCGTTTCGCTTGCGACCTACTTCCTCGTCGGAGAGCGACAACTAAAGACCATCTCTCCACTTGCGCTGTCGTTTTGGACCATGAGTGTGGCCACTCTGTTCTGGGCTCCGTTTTCCCGGTGGTGGACGTTCACCTCAGAAACCTTCACGACCGTCACTTCCCTCGGCGGAAGCCTCCAGGAGATTACTGTGCCCGTCTGGCTTCTGATCGTGTGGAACGTCACGCTCGGCTCATTTGCGCCCTTCCTCCTCTCCCTCAGCGCCCTGAAGCGCCTCTCCGCTACGGCCGCGGGAATTGTGGCCACGAGCGAGATCATCTTTGCCTTCATCACCGCATGGTTGTGGCTGCAGGAAGCTCTCAGCACGTGGCAGGTGATTGGCGCCTCGGTCGTTTTCGGCGGTATCGTCATTGCTCAGACCGCCAGGTCCAGTGACGTTGTCGTTCAAGCTGATCTGGCCCTGGAAACAGGTCCCATTATTTTGCCGATGGAACTCAGCGAGGAGAACAACCCATGAAAGCAATCTTCCGACCCTTGGTCATAGCGTCACTCATCGCGGCCGTCATCAACCAGGTCTTGTACTTCGTCGCCACCGAAATGTTCGGGCAAGAATTTATCCTCGCCCAGGGCGAACCCATGGGGATTCCTGTCTTCGCCCCCGCGATGTTCAGTATTTTTCAAGGAGTCGTGGGAGGCGTCGTCGTCGCATGGATTGCCTCTCGGACACGCTCACCCCGCAATGTCTGGCTGTCCATCAGCCTGATAGCCCTCGCACTCAGCTTCGTGCTTCCCTTTGGTGGTGTCCAAGGCTTCGAAGCAGCGGTGTGGCTCAACGTGATGCATGTAGTGGCCGGTGCGCTCATCATTCCCCTGGTGAGAAATGCCCTCCCCGCAAACCCGTTACAGTCATAGAATCTTTCCATCTCCTGAGGTGGGGATGAAAGCATTCCACCAGGACCACCTAACGCGGGTTGGTTATATCGATTTCTTCATTGTGTTCGGCCACACGAACGGGCCAGCCCAGTTCGTGTTCAATCCTGAACCGCATCCGATCGGCGGCATGGTCCTCGCCGTGGACCAGGTATGTCATGCGCGGTGGGGTGGGTGCTGACCTCACCCAGGCGATGAGTTGGTCGGCATCGGCGTGAGCGGACATGGAATCTATCTGGGTGATCTGAGCCTTGATCGGGATGTCCTCACCGAAGATACGGAGGGTGCGCTCTCCGCGGGCCAAATCAGCTCCTCTCGTTCCACCGGCCTGGAAACCGGACAAAATGATGGCGTTGTTCGGGTCTTGTCCAAACGCCACCACGTGGTGAAGGACTCGACCACCGGTCATCATTCCCGACGCTGAAATGATGATCATCGGCCCATCAGCCATGTTCAAGGCGATCGACTGTTCCACAGTCCGGACCATTTTCACGCTCGCATACATTCGCTCGAGTTCATCGTGTTCGACTCGCAGTTCATCAGAATGCTGAGCGTAAATTCCCGAAGCGTTGACTGCCATCGGAGAATTAACAAAGACCGGCACCTCAGGAATCCTCTTCTGATGCATGAGGCGAGAAATATGAAGCATAAGGGCCTGGGTGCGTCCCACCGCAAAGGCTGGAATCAACACGACACCCTTGCGCTCAAGCACCGGCGCCATAGCCTCCTCCAGCTGATCGAGGGGTGAGAAATCGCCGTGGAGTTCGTCACCGTAGGTGGACTCCATGAGCAAGATGTCGCTCCCCGGAAAAGGCCTCGGCTCGCGCATGAGGGCATCATCGTCTTGACCCAAATCGCCCGAGAAGAAAACAGTGCCGGCACCCGTCGTGAGCTGCACGCTCGAGGCACCAACGATGTGGCCCGCCGGATGCCATCGTGCTGACACACCGGGCGCAACGTCGTAATCGCGATCGCGCTCCACCAATCGAATACGCGAGAGGGCCTGCTGCGCATCCGCCGCGGTGTAGAGGGGCTCCGGCTTGGCGTGCTTGGAGAAACCTTTGCGCGCCGCGTACTCCGCCTCTTCCTCCATCAAATGGGCGCTATCAGGCCACAACAGGCGAAGGAGATCCGCGGTGCCAGACGTCGCCAAGACTGGTCCGTCATAACCATCTCGAATGAGCGCAGGAACGTATCCCGTGTGGTCAATGTGGGCGTGGGTGAGCATGAGGGCATCGAGTGAGTCTGGAGGAACGGGAAAAGCGTCACGGTTGCGCAGACGCAACTGCTTGTAGCCCTGGAAGAGACCGGCATCAACCAAGACCCGAGAGGGGCCTGTCTCGACCAGGAACCTCGACCCGGTCACGGTTCCAGCACCGCCGAGGAAACGCAGTGTGTGCTGGGCGCGTGTCATAGGTCAGGCCTCAATAACGACAGGAACAATCATGGGGCGACGACGGTGTTGGGTGTTCACCCATCGACCAATCGTTCTCCTGACAACCTGCTGGAAGGACTGCGTATCCCTCGTGCCGTTCGCAGCCGCCTCCTCGAGAGCCGTCACAATAGCCGGTCGAACATCGTCAAACACGGAGTCATCGGGAGCGAAACCTCTGGCGTGAATCTCGGGTCCCACGATGATTTTTCCGGTTTGGGCATCGATCGCGATAAAGATGGAGATGAAACCCTCCTCAGCGAGAATCCGGCGGTCCTTGAGGTCCGCGTCGGTAATCTCACCCACGGTCGACCCATCAACGTAGACAAAACCCACATCGAGCTGCCCAACCTGCGTCGCGACTCCATCGCTGAGGTCGACGACGGTGCCATTTTCTCCGACCAGGGTGTTCTCGCGCGGAACACCCGAGGACACCGCGATGTCTGCATTGGCACGCAGGTGACGAGCTTCACCGTGAACGGGCATGACCTGGCGGGGTTTGACGATGTTGTAGCAGTAGAGGAGCTCACCGGCGGCCGCGTGACCTGAGACGTGGACCGTGGCGTTGCCCTTGTGAACGACGTTGGCCCCCAAATCGATGAGGCCATTGATAACCCGGTAGACGGCGTTCTCATTGCCGGGAATCAAGCTGGACGCGAGGATGACGGTGTCGCCGGAGCCGATCTCGATTGTCGGGTGTTCCCGATTAGCCATACGGGATAACCCCGCCATCGGTTCTCCCTGCGATCCGGTGGTCATGTAAAGAACCTGCTCGTCAGGAAGCTCCACCGCTTTCTTGGCATCAATGAGCAGCCCGTCCGGAACACTCAGGTAGCCCAGGTCCTGGGCAATACCCATATTGCGCACCATGGATCGACCGACCAACGCGACAAAGCGCTGATTCGCGGCCGCGGCATCAATGACCTGTTGCACCCTGTGCACGTGCGAAGCAAAGCTCGCCACGATCACGCGCCGAGGCGCTCGATGCACGATCTGGTCGAGGATAGGCCCGATGTCAGCCTCCCGAGGAGTGAAGCCGGGAACATCGGCGTTGGTGGAATCGACGAGGAATAAGTCCACGCCCTCCTCACCCAGGCGGCCAAAGGTTCGAAGATCAGTGAGCCGACCATCGAGGGGCAACTGGTCCATCTTGAAATCCCCAGTTGCCAGGATGCTTCCGGCTGAACTGCGGATGACTACCGCCAAGGAGTCAGGAATGGAGTGATTCACCGCAAGAAATTCAAGGTTGAATGGCCCCACCTGCTCTCGCATACCCTCTTTCACGGTATGGGTGTATGGGCTGATTCGATGCTCCTTGAGCTTGCCCTCGACC
>JALQXU010000047.1 GCA_023263045.1 Pontimonas sp. | reverse complement strand
CATGACGTCTCCTCACGGGTGTTCTCAATCCAGTGGCGGAAGTCTTCCGCGCGGTGTTGGTAATCACGGTACTGGCCGAAGCTGGGTGCAGCGGGCGAGAGCAGCACGTAATCTCCTGGCCCCGCGAGTTCCCGTGCCCTCGTCACCGCGGTCTTCATATCGGGAACATCCTCGAGGTGAACCTCCCCCGCGATACCCGCTGCCTCCAGCGCTTCGCGGAAGAGACCCAACAACTTCGGGCCGCTCGCGGGCAAACCGAGGATGTGGCGTGGAGCACAGGCCACCACCTGGTCGACCAGCGGTTGGTAATCGACTCCCCGGTCTTGACCGCCCACAATCCACACCATGCCTGGTGAGCTGAGAGATCGCAGCGCAGCGGCACCGGCTTGCGGGTTGGTGGCAAGGGAATCGTTGATGAACACCAGTTCACTCGAGTCCTCAATGCGCTCAAGCCGGTGAGAAAGACCCTGAAAGTTCTCCAACACCTGAGCGATAACCCCCTGGTCGAGCAGACCGGTGGCATCGGCCAGAGCCACTGCGATCAGCATGTTCTGGTGGTTGTGTGTGCCGACAATCCCGGATCGTCCGGTGTGGAAAAGCCTCTGCTCTCCCCGACACAGCCATGAGTCCTCGCCGTCAGCCTCGAGGTGCCAGAGCTGACCCTGCCCCACCCAGGTGACGGGGACACCTGGAAACCGGGCCTCGAGTTCGTGTCGCAGGGTCTCGTCATCGGCGTTGGCCACCACGGTCTCTGGCCCGTGGGCAAGAATCGAGAGCTTGTCGCGGTAGTAGGTGTCGATATCTCCGTGCCAATCGAGATGTTCAGGAAAAAGTGAGGTCAACCCCACTACTCGGGGTGAAGACTCCAGGTAATGGCATTGAAAACTGGAGAGCTCGACCGCGTAGAAATCTGTGGCATCGAGTCCGACGAGGGGAATACCCATGTTCCCCCCGAGCCCGACATTGACCCCGGAGCCCTCGAGCAGAGCATGGACAAGCGTTGTGGTCGTCGATTTCCCCTTTGAGCCGGTAACGCCCACCATGTGGTCACGGTGCCGGGCCACAAACAGTGCACTGCTCGAGGTAAGCCGAAGAGACAGCCCCGACAGGGCCTGGTGGAGCTCACTGGTCATAGGAATTCCTGGGGACACCACAGCCATCGAGGCGTCTCGAACGGCCTCTGGCAACTCGGCGGGATCCTGTGTCACGAAGACCGGAATATCCGGGAAAGCCTGCCGAAAGTCTTGTGTTGCCTGGCCTTCTCGCCCGTCGAGGGCGAAAACGGTGGGCGCCGGGTCCAGTCCGACCAGCCTTGACGCCACAGCCTGGCCTTCTCTTCCCACGCCGACAATCAGAACGCTCTGACCGGCTAAGTCCGAGAGAGTAAGCGGTGCTTTAGGCAAGAACGCTTCCCAGTGTTTCAAAGGGTGCGGGGAGGTGGAGTCGGCCGTGGCGCTCGCCCAGTACCCGGTCCTCGAGCTCGGGGTGGGGGTGCAGGAGCTCCGGCATTTCCTGAGTGAGCGCGGTCACGACGGCGCTCTTCGACCACTCGCTTTGGTGGGCAATCCAGGTGAAGCTCAACAGTGACTCGGCTTGCTCACCCACGCACTCAAAGGGTCGGTGCTCGTGAAGACCCAGCAGCGCTCGATAGCCCTCCACCTGAGTGGGGTTATCCAGAAGGTTGTCGGCAAACATCCGCGTGAGGGAGGTGGAGGGAATGAAGGGGCTCAGGATCAAAAAGATGAAGCGACACTTATCGCACTCGCCACACCATCTGGCATCCTCGACACCCTGCCGAAACGCCCGATTACAGCTGGTAATCACGGGGTGATATTCCGGCAGGGCTGCAAAGTAGCGCGCGATCTGAATTTCACTGTAGGGGCGCAGGAGCGAGAAGTAAGCTCCAGCCGAGAGTCCCGCCTGAGGCCCCAGCATGTCTTGCAGGAGTCCCTCAGCTTCCTCCGATTTCGACCACTGGTGATTGACCTCATGGCCCTCCCACTCGAGGGTCGCCTCGGACGCACTCGCTTCGAGAGACATCACCACCGGACCGAGGCCGATGATCCGTGCTTGAACCAGGGCGATCAGGGAATTCATCGCGGTCACCGGAACGTGACCGTTGAGAGCTCCCTGATCATTGAGTTCGAGGAGCCTGGGATCGAGCTCCCTCGTCGCGGCGAGAACAGGGTGGCCTTTGATCCGACCCACCCGGTAGATGATTTTGTTGGGGTTGACCGCGAATTGAACCGGGTGCATTCGCGCCGCTGCCAACAATTCAACGGTCACCACGGAATCTTTGCCACCACCGATAGGAACCAAAGGATCGCCAGACGGTGTCAGATGGGTTTCAGCAGGCCATGCGTCAGCCGCGGGTGCTTCGTGGACAATCTCGGGTGAGAGAAGACCGGAGAAAGAGTTGCGATAGGCGTATTCAGCCAAACCCTCGCGGAGGACGGAGCGAAGATAATCGATTCCCTCCTGAGTCATACCCTCCACGGCCACCACATACCGGGAAGGAGCGGCGGCTTTGTAGTAGCTGATCCCCAACACGGCGCCCAGCATCACGGCGAGCGAGCGAACTCGAGGCCAATCCACCTCGTGTTCCGCGCGGACGGGTGTGAACGCTATCCGCTCGGTGAATTCCTGGGTGTCCTCAGGCGAGACCAGCTCGTATCGGAACGAAAAACTGAAATCCTCGGCGGAAAAATCAGCGCCTACGTAGCGAAATTCGGTGTAGAGGGACGGATCCAACACCATCGCAGTCCACACCTCCTGTGTCATTACCTCGCTCGGCAACCCCCTCATCTTACGCCCGGGGGTCTGGGGAGTCCGCTAGTACTCGCTGCGGGATGATTCTTGCTCGAGAACTTGATCGAGATCGCTCAGTCGCTTGAGACCGGCAAGGGGTTTCGACAGGCGATGGTTTCCCCGCAATGCGTCCTGGTGGCCATGCAGAAAATTCCAGTACCCCGCGGTCATGGGACACGCGGTGTCCCCTACTCGGACTGAGGGCTTGAATGCGCACGAGCCGCAATAGTTGGTCATGGTGTTCAGGTATGCCCCGCCTGAGGTGTAGGGCTTGGTGGCAACCTGACCCCCGTCGGCGTACTGGGACATCCCGATAACGTTCGCCGGCATCACCCACGGCGTTCCATCAACAAAGACATCGACAAACCAGTCATTGAGCTCCCGCGGATTAAAGCCCCGCTGGAGGGCGAAGCTTCCCAACACCATGAGGCGGTTGATGTGGTGGGTCCAGCCTCTGGTGTGGACTTCACCCAACACCTGAGCGATGCATCGCGAGCGAATATCGGTGGCATCGAGCTCCAGCCACCACGCAGGCAGGGGTGTTTGGTGGTTCAGATAGTTCTGCCCCGTGAAATCCGGTCCCAGGTGCCAATACAGGTGCCACACCCAGTCCCTCCACCCCATCACCTGGCGGATAAAACCCTCTGCACTGGAGAGACCCACTCCACCATCGTGATACGCAACGAGCACTCGCTCGATGACTTCGGTGGGGTCGAGCAGTCCCAGGTTCAGTGCGGGAGAGAGCAGGGAGTGGGACATCGCCCAGTCCCCCACCATGGCGGCGTCCTCGTGGGGACCAAACGTTGCCAATCTCGTGGTGACAAAGTGCTCCAGCGCTTCGAGGGCTTCTGCGCGAGTCGCGGGGAAAAGCCTGGGACCGTCCGCACCGACGAACTGGATACCCTCGGTGGCCTCGAGATGGTCGAGGTAGTCGCGGACCTCGCGATCGATATCGTCCTCCACCGGATACCAGGGCGCTTCCACCCCCAAGGTGTCCTGATTCTTCGGTGGGGCCTCACGGTTGTCGTGGTCGAAATTGAACCGGCCACCCTCTGGTTCCACTCCGCCCTTGGCATCGGGGACCATCAGGTAGCCGGTCTCTGTGCGTTGGTGACGATAAAAGTTCTCCATCAGCAAGCGCTTGGACTGCCCCGACGCCCACGCGTGAAACTCCGCCTCACTGGCCACAAAACCCCTCGAGGGGTGCACCTCAATGTCCGCGTTTGTAGACAAATCAGACACCAGGGCGCGAAGACCCCAGGATGTGGGGTTGACCACACTGGCATCCAGCCCATCCAACACGTCGTGGTAGGTCTCGTCCTGGAGCACTGTGGCGCGCTCCCCCAGTTCCTGGGCCCTGTGGCGCAGCGCGGACAGGATCAGGTGTGCTTTTTGCCGGTGGTATCGGCGCCGCCGAAAGGGCCCTAAAACTTCGGGAATGATGACGTCCTGGTCCTCCACGAAATGCGGACCCAACTGGTCCGCGAAGAGGATGCGGGGAAGCTTCTGCGACATTTCCGCCAGTGTAGGTGGAAAGGCTGAACGGTAGGCTTTGGGGCGTGTCTACCGCCTTGTTGACCGACCACTATGAGCTGACCATGGTGGATGCCGCCCGGAAGTCGGGTCGGGGTGAACGCAGTGCGGTGTTTGAGGTTTTTGCCCGGCATTTGCCCCAGGGCAGGCGCTACGGAGTGGTCGCGGGGACAGCGCGACTGGTGGAGGCCATCCAGGAGTTTCGTTTTGGGGCGAGTGAACTGGCGTTTCTGAGGGACAACGGAATTGTGTCCGCGGACACCGTGGATTGGCTGGAGGCCTATCGCTTTAGCGGATCGATCCACGGCTATGCCGAGGGGGAGCTCTATTTCCCGGGTTCCCCGATTCTGCGGGTTGAAGGGGAGTTTCAGGAGGCAGTGCTCTTGGAAACCCTCATTTTGAGTGTTCTCAACTACGACTGCGCTGTAGCGAGTGCGGCCAGTCGTATGGTGCAGGCCGCTGACTCGAGAACACTCATCGAGATGGGTGCCCGGCGAGCCAACGAGAGCGCCGCGGTGGCCGCCGCCCGAGCGGCCTATATCGCGGGCTTTGATGCCACCAGCAATCTGGAGGCTGGCCGAAGCTTTGGGATTCCGACCAGGGGAACCGCAGCACACTCCTTCACCCTCTTGCACGATTCCGAGGAGGAAGCCTTCTCCGCACAAATCGAGGCCATGGGGGTGGGGACCACTCTCCTGGTCGACACGTTCGATATCGAAGCGGGCGTGAACACCGCCATCACGGTTGCGGGAACACAACTGGGGGCCGTCCGCATCGACTCGGGTGATCTACCCATCGTGGTTCGCTCAGTCCGGGAGCAATTGGATGCCCTCGGGGCCACAGAAACCAAGATTGTGGTGACCAACGACCTCAACGAGCACACGATTGCAGGCCTGCGGGGCGCTCCCGTGGATGTCTTTGGAGTGGGAACGAGTGTGGTGACGGGCTCTGGAGCACCAGCGGTGGGCCTTGTCTACAAACTGGTTTCCAGGACCTCCGATGAGGGTGACTTCGTCTCCGTGGCGAAGCGAAGCTCTCTGAAAGGAAACCCGGGCGGTAAGAAAGACGCGTTCCGCGACGTGCCGGGCGGTACCGCGAGCGAGGAAATCATCAGCACCGATCCAGGCTTCTCCCCGCCACAGAGCGCCAGGGAACTCGTCACTGCTTTCATGACCCATGGCGAGCCCACCGCGGCCTCGGCAGCACACGAGGCGGTTAAGGCGGCCCGTAATCACCACCGCAATGCAATTTCAGAGCTGCCACCATCGGGGTTTTCCCTCAGCGCTGGTGAGCCCGCTATCCCCACCCGAGTCATCTGAAAGACCGGATTACCATAGGACTATGAGCCAAGACACCGAGGGAACCACCGATGTTCTCGATCGTGAACTCGAGAAACTGCTCAACGAGGAGCAGGTCGAAGACGGTGACCACGATCGCTATTCGCACTATGTGAAGAAGGACAAGATTCTCAAGAGCGCGCTGTCGGGCAAACCCGTTATCGCGCTGTGTGGGAAAGTCTGGGTTCCGGGCCGCGACCCGGAAAAGTTCCCGGTCTGCCCGACCTGTAAAGAGATTTACGAAACACTTCGCGACGAGTAGTTGAAATTTGCTCGGAATGTGGCGGAAGCGTGTGCTCGGCGCCTCTCACCGCAAATCCGGCTGGAGTGCCGGTCAAAACGCAGAAGCCTAGCTGGACCGCCGACGCCTCGCCAGCAACAAAACCATCACAAAGAGGGCAGCCATGAAAGCGCCAACAACCCACCACAACAAGCCCGACGCTGAATCCGATGTCAATACGACAGGCTCCTCAACCAAGACACCCAAGTTCGCGGCCTTGATGAACCCGTCTTCGCCAACTCCTTGAATCTGCAAGGTGTGCTCACCAGCCGACAGGAATTGCGGGTCCACAAGGAACTCTGTCGTGAAGGACCCATCGTCTGAAACCACGACGGTTGCCATCAGTGTCGGATCAGAGAACATCCACACGCTCGCCGTCGTTCCAGGTTGGAAGCCCCTACCATAGGCTGAAGCAACAGAGGATTGCTCCATCCGAATAACGGGGAACTCCGATCCGCCCTCAATTCCCGCACGCTCATCATCAACTTCCACGGTCATCTCCCACAACCCGTCACCAACCACGACTGACCGTTCTGCTGGCAATGCGACCACCGCCACTTCAACAGGTGATCCTGCTGATGTCGCTAACGAACGTCCTGGGCCCAGATCCGGCAAGGCACCAGCATCCCGGTTGGGTTCTGGGACGATGGGGCCTTGAGCAATATTGACCGGCATATCCACAACGGTCAGGTTCCCGTCCTCGTCGTAGCCCGTAATCTGCAACACCTGGGACCCAATGGGAATAGGTGCCTCCG
>JALQXU010000046.1 GCA_023263045.1 Pontimonas sp. | reverse complement strand
AGTGAGGCAGTGCCCCGCTCGAGAAGCCAAGACCAAGGTTCGAAGCGGCCGACCTACAGTATTGATTTCCGCGGTCATTCCGTAGCGCTCGATCACAGGAGAGAGTGCTGCGTGAAAAGCGTCATAATCCGCGCTGGTCTCCACCTGCAGACGCATGAAAAAGCGCCCCGTGTCCTCGGAAGAAAACTGTTGGGATTCGGTGATGTTTCCCGAAGCCTCCACAATCGCTCCACTGACGGCGTGGACAATGCCAGGTTTGTCGTCGCAGACAAAAGTGACGACAAAGTGAAAAAGGGAGCCCTCCATCCCTCCAGCTTAGGGTTTGTGCGTGCGTCTCTGGGATGCTCCCAGCGACGGGCGTTAGACTGACATCGCGCAACTGGCGTAATGATGGATAACCATCGGGGAGCGTAAGGAAGCGTGCTGGCCGTACGCCTGGGCTGACACGACAATTCCATAACCGTGTAACCAAGGGAGAGCCCCGTGAACCCCACAACAAGCCCAGCACTCGATACCTTCACCGCCTCACTCGCCGAGATTGATCCCGAAATTAGGGATGTCCTCGACAAAGAGCTCGGTCGCCAGCGCGGCACGCTCGAGATGATTGCGAGCGAGAACTTTGTTCCCCACGCGGTCTTAGAAGCCCAGGGCAGTGTCCTCACCAATAAGTACGCCGAGGGTTATCCCGGAAAGCGCTACTACGGTGGCTGCGAATTTGTCGACATCGCTGAAAACCTCGCAATCGAGCGCGCCAAGGAGCTCTTCGGTGCAGCGTATGCCAACGTTCAACCGCACTCTGGAGCGAGTGCGAGTGCTGCGGTCCTGCACGCTCTGGCGCAGCCCGGTGACACCATCCTCGGTCTGGAGCTCGCTCACGGAGGCCACCTCACCCACGGAATGAAATTGAACTTCTCGGGCAAGGTGTACAACGCGACCGCTTACGGCGTGGACCCTGACACTTTCCTCATCGACATGGACAAGGTTCGCGACAAGGCCCTGGAGCACAAGCCCACCGTCTTGATCGCCGGTTGGTCGGCCTATCCCCGACAGATTGATTTCGCGGCCTTCCGCTCCATCGCTGATGAGGTGGGGGCGAAACTCTGGGTCGATATGGCTCACTTCGCGGGCCTCGTCGCTGCGGGCTTACACCCCTCACCCATTCCGCACGCCGATGTGGTCTCCACCACCGTGCACAAGACACTGGGCGGCCCGCGATCGGGCATCATTCTGAGCCGGGATGAGTCACTGGCGAAGAAGCTGAACTCTGCAGTGTTCCCCGGTCAACAGGGTGGACCTCTCATGCACGTGATTGCTGCGAAAGCGGTCGCTTTCAAGTTGGCCATGCAGCCGGAGTTCCGGGATCGCCAAGAACGAACCATCCGCGGTGCACAAATTCTCGCGGAGCGACTCGTGCAGGATGACTCCCGCGCTGCGGGAGTGGATGTCCTGACCGGGGGCACCGATGTGCACCTGGCGTTGGTGGACCTGCGCAACTCACCTGTCGATGGCCAGCAGGCAGAAGACCTGTTGCACCACGTGGGCATTACGGTCAACCGCAACGCGGTCCCCTTTGACCCGAGACCGCCGATGGTGACTTCGGGAGTTCGGATTGGAACGCCGGCGTTGGCAACGAGAGGGTTCGGGGAGACCGAATTCACTGAGGTGGCCGACATCATCGCTCACACACTGATGCCAGAGCCTGACATTGAGGCATTGCAGGGTCGTGTGGCGCAGCTGACGGAGGCATGGCCGCTCTATCCCGAAATCTCCTAGACCCCATGAGGGCACAGACTCTGGATGGGACCGCTACGGCCCAGGCCATCAAGGCGGAGATTGCTGACCAGGTCAGGGATTTGCGTGACGTGGGGCTTACCCCAGGACTGGGAACAATCCTCGTCGGGGAAGATCCGGGTTCCACGTGGTACGTAGCGGGGAAGCATAAGGATTGCGCCGAAGTCGGTATCGAGTCTTACCGAATTGATTTGCCCGCGAGTGCAACTCAGGACGAGGTTCTCGCGGCCATCGACGAGTTCAACGACAACCCCGGTGTTACCGGCTACATCGTGCAGCTGCCGCTACCCGACCATATTGACCAGGACGCTGTGCTCGAGCGCATTGACCCCACGAAAGACGCCGATGGCCTTCATCCGATGAATCTGGGGCGTCTGGTGAATCAGGTTGGAGGCGACATGGACTCCCCCCTGCCCTGCACACCGCAGGGCATTGTGGAGTTGGTGGAGCGCCACGGTATCTCCTGGTCGGGAAAACATGTGGTGGTGCTGGGTCGCGGAGTAACGGTAGGTCGACCCATAGGGTTGCTCCTCACGAGGAGGGGACTCGATGCCACAGTTACCCTCACCCACACCAAGACTGAGGGTCTAGCGGATCTGGTGTCGCAGGCTGATGTCATTGTCGCGGCGGCCGGTGTTGCGGGCATGGTGAGCGCAGACATGGTGAAGCCTGGCGCGGTGGTGCTGGATGTCGGAGTCAGCCGGAAAGTAGTCGGGGGCAAAGCTCGCGTGGTCGGGGATGTGGCCGAAGATGTGTGGAAGGTCGCCGGTTACGTTTCACCCAACCCGGGAGGGGTAGGGCCGATGACCAGGGCCCTCCTGTTGCGTAATGTGGTGGATATCGCTCAGAGGGGAGTCTCAGTCAGTGGCTAAGTTATATTTCCGCTTTGGAGCGATGAACTCGGGAAAGTCCACGGCACTGTTGCAAGCTGCCCACAACTATGAAGAGCGTGGGCAACGAGTAATCCTCGCAAAGCCCATGATCGACACCAAGGGTGATCGCACCATCGTCTCCAGACTGGGGGTCGCCCGGGAAGTCGACCTCATCATCGGCCCCTCGACCGATGTCGTGAACATGATTGACAACGAAGCCGACGTGATTGCCCGTCAGACAGGGGAGAGCATTGCGTGCGTCTTGGTCGATGAATCTCAATTCCTGAGCCCCCGCCAGGTTGATGACCTGTTCATCATCGCGATTCGTCGCAACATTCCGGTATTGGCTTACGGAATTCGCACCGACTTTCAAACCGTTGCCTTCCCCGGATCCAGGCGTTTGCTCGAGATTGCGCACTCCCTCGAGGAGTTGAAGACGATCTGTCGATGTGGACGAAAAGCGGTCTTCAACACGAGAAAAGTGAACGGGCAGTTCGTTTTCGATGGGGCTCAGGTCGCCATCGACGGCGGCGAGGTGACCTATGAGTCACTCTGCGGAGAGTGTTATCTCAACGAGAGCGGTGGCCGACTAGCCAGTGGGTATGTCCCTCAAGAAACCGTTCACGAGCTTGCGGAGCCAGACCCAGACTTTAGCTAGTGGTCGGGGTGACAGGATTTGAACCTGCGACCTCGTCGTCCCGAACGACGCGCGCTACCAAGCTGCGCCACACCCCGTGATGTGAAAGTGCCCCGTGAGGCAAGGCTCAAGCGTACCCGATATCGTCGGCCACGAGCGTGACGAGAACGGCCTCGGGTGGGCAGAAAAGTCGCACCGGCGCGTAGATGCTGGTGCCGAGCCCCGCTGACACTTCGAGGTAGGTGGCCCGCCCTGCGTGGGTCCAGACGTGCACGCCCGATGCCATGGAGGTGGGCAGGTCGCAGTTGGTGGTGAGTGCTCGCCCACCTGGCAAACACACCTGACCGCCGTGGGTGTGTCCCGCGAAGATGACTTCGGCTCCGTTGTTCTCCAGAGCATTCAGAACCCGTTGGTAGGGCGCGTGGGTCACTCCCAGTGTGGTGAGTGAGGTGGCGTTGTCATCCACCTTTTCCCGGGCTTCATCGAGGGCACCGGGCAAGTCGGGGAGCCGATCGAGACCGTAGTGGGCATCTCCCACACCGACCCACTCGAGTGCACTACCGCGGATGTCCATATGGGCAACCGAGTTGTCGATATCGCTCCAGCCCAGAGTGTCATAGAGAGCCAGCAGCCCCTCGAAATCCATAGCTTCACCCGAGTGGTCCCCGTGGGGCTTCGAGGGCTCGATCACATAGGAGAAAGGGTTTTTCATGCGTGGTGCGACGCGGTCGTTGGAGCCGTGGGTCACCACACCGGGAATACCGCGAAAAGGCATAAGCGCTTCGGTGAGAGCCGAGAGACCGTCGGGATGGCCCAAGAAATCACCGGTCCCGACAATCACATCGGGGCGAAGCTCAACGAGTTCCCGAATCCAGCCAATCGTGGAGCTATGCCACGGGGCCATATGGATATCGCTCAGATGGAGCACCCGGATGGGGTCACTCCCCGGATCGAGAACAGGCAGGGTTTCTCGACGGACCCGGAAGTTCTCTCGCTCCACGAGTGCTCCCCAGGCTGCTGCTCCCAACGCCAAAGCTCCCACACCCGCCAGAGCAAGCGCTGATTTAGAGGTCATTAGTCGAGGAAAACATCATCACCGGGCGCGGGAAGAATTCCACACGAGACTTGAATTTGCAGGCCCGTGTAGTTCCAAATCTGCGCTCCAGGACCGACGTTCTGGGCCGCAACGGTTCCCACATTGGGGTCGCTTCCCACGCTTCCCGGTCCACAACTGTACTGGCGCGCACCCGTCATGCCGAGCGAATCCATAGTCGCGTTGGCTTGGTCTACGGACAGTCCCACGAGGCTTGGCATGAGGAGGTTTCCGAGTTGCTCACCACCGCCAGCGCCGGTGACGCGGACGGTCATGCCGCGAGCGAGGTAAGTGCCTGCTGCTGGCTCATAGAGTCCAACGCGGCCAGCAACAACTCCTTCCGTGACCTCCAGTCGGAGCCCCAATCCTTCGAGCAGGACGGTGGCCTCATCGATAGTGAGACCCGTGATGTCAGGAAGCGAGACACCGCTTCCCTCGAGGAGGCGGTTGGAGGGCCTGGGGAACGATTCGCCACCGTATTGCTCGTTGGCATCTTGCATGATCACGCGCCAGATGTCGTGACGGAGGACCGTTCCCCCGGAGTAGCCGCGCAAGCTGAAATCACCGATGATGTTGCCCACCCAGACGGCTGTGGCCACATTCGTACTGGAGCCCACCATCCAGGTTTGCACCTGGGAGTCCGTGGTTCCGGTCTTTCCGATCACCGGAACATCTCCACCCGGGTTAGAGCGGGAGCCAGTACCTCCGGTGATCACACCGCGCATCGGATAGGCCGTGGCGGCGGCAATCTCGGGGCTCAGTGCTTGACGGCAAGAGGATTCTTGGCCGGGAATGGTCTCACCTTCGTCGGTGACAAATCGGTCGACGATGATGGGCTGACACACAACCCCGGCGTTTGCGATTCCACCGAACGCTGTCGCCATCGTCAGCGGTGCGATTTCGTTGGTTCCCAGCACGGCGGAAGGGTTGGTCTGGAGCACACCCCCATCGGCACGGTGAACAAGGAGTGATTCCGCTGCGGTTCGAATCTCGCACTGGTCGAGCTGCTCGGCGATAGCTGCGTAGGCGGTGTTAATGGATCTGGTGGTGGCTTCATAGACGGAGGCCGAGGGAATCTCCAGGTCGGCAGAGTTCTTGAACTCCCACAATCCAGCCCACGGTCCACCGCCGTCACCACAGGTGTCGAGAAAGCCGGCCTGTTCGAGTTCTGTGCGGGAAGCGTCCACTACTTCATTGAGACCGTAGCCGCGCTGGAGCCAGGCGATCAGGGCGAAGATCTTGTAGGTCGATCCGACCTGGAAACCACTGGAGCCACCGTAGGGGCGATCGGTATTGAAGTTGACCGCGGTGGTCTCGAGACCACCACCTTCTTCGGAGTCATTGAAGATCTTGTTTTGAGCCATCGTGAGCACGCGTCCCGTGGTGACCTCGATGCTGGTTGAGGCGCTTCCCAGATCGAAGCGCTCCTCGTCGTTGGGGACGAGTTCCCAAATTCGATCCTGCGCAGTCGTTTGGAGAGACATGTTCAAAGTGGTGTACACGTTCAACCCACCCTTGCGCCAGCGCTCGTTGCGCTCCTCGGGGGTAGCGCCGAGGCTCTCGAAGTTCTCGACATTCTTGATCACGTAGTCGCAGAAAAAGCGAGCATAGACATCTCCCGCGAGACACCCCGCTTTCGGCGGAGAAATGTTGACGAACGAGCTGTTCACGGGGGTGTTGATGGCCCGCTCATACTGTGCCTCGGTGATGTATTCCTCGGCATACATGGCGGCCAAGATGACATCACGCCTGGCCTGGTTCGCCGCATAGTTGGCCGGGTTCTCGAGGTTTCTGGTCGCCGGGTACTGCACGATGGCCATGAGGCTGGCTGCTTCGGCGGGGGTCAGATTCGACGCAGACTTTCCAAAGTATTTCTGTGCTGCCGCTTGAACACCGTAGGTGTTCCCGCCGAAACCGGTGATGTTGAGGTAGGACTCGACAATTTCTTCTTTGGTGTAGCGCTTCTCGATACCGATAGCGAGTTTCATTTCGTTGAGCTTGCGCTGGAACGACGTCTCGATGGCTTCCTGATAGGCCGCTTGTTGCTCTTCAGGGGTGGGGAGGTATTGGGAGCGCTGAATATAGGTGTTCTTGACCAGCTGCATCGTCAGCGTGGAGGCCCCACTCTCGATGTCTCCAGAGATCACGTTTCCGAGAGCCGCGCGAAGCGTCGGTCTTCCCCCGCGATAGCCGCAGCGACCAAATAGGGGGACATGTCCTCGAGAGCAATCTCCTCACGATCCTGCCAATACACCTCCGCAATCTGGGTGTAGCCATCGGCCGGGTCTGCGGTGTTCTGGGCCCACAAAGTGTTCTTTTGTGCTTGTTCGCCCAGCTCAATAAACTCAGGCAGGGCATTAAAGACACCAACGGCGCTGTTCGTGCCCACGCTGGCCACCGCCAGCGCAGGAGAAATCATCGCGGTCACCATGACGCCCGCGAGAGCACCAAATCCAGCGATACCAGCGAGCGCTTGTATCAAGCCGCGAGGCCGATCCTTGTTCTCGGACATATGTCTCAGAGTACAAGGTGGAACCCTATGATTTTCGTGAAACGAGGTCCCTCATGACGAAGTGGGAATACATCACCACACCGCTCATCATTCACAAC
>JALQXU010000045.1 GCA_023263045.1 Pontimonas sp. | reverse complement strand
TGAGGTCAGTGGCCCGCTTGTGGTCTTGCATGTCAGCGCTCACGGCTCCGATGATGCGAACCTCTGAGTTGTGAACCCAGTTGGGGTCAATCTCGAGGGGCTCGACGGGGTGTGCGGAAGCAAACAGACACAGCGTTCCTCGTGGCTGCAACACTTTCAGGCCTTGTTCGTTGACCGTCTTGGACCCGATAGCAGCCACGACTCCATCCACTCCTCCGGGGAAGGCCTGCAGTATGGCCTCCACCGCGTCTCCGGTGCTCAGAATGGTCTTATGAATGCCGTGTGAGGACGCGTAGTCAAGACGCTCTTGGTCCATGTCGACGAGCGCGACATCGACCCCTGCGTGTTGGAGAACCATGGCGTTGAGAAGCCCCATGGGGCCAGCACCGAAGACCACCGCAGTGTCTCCAGACTTCATCCCCATGAGTCGAACACCGTGAACCGCGCACGACAATGGCTCGGCGAGGCACGCAAGTTCAAAAGGTGCATCACCGACCGGGAAACACCCGTCCTCCCGGTGGACTTTGTATTCCAGGAAGCCACCGGGACCAAGCTCCCCTCCTTTGAGGGAGAAGTACTGAAAGTGTTCCGCGCACCCTTTGTCCTCACCTCTGAGACAGGCGCGGCACTGGCCACACTGGGTTGGCCCGAGCGTCACGCGGTCTCCCACGGAGACGTGTGTCACGTCATCGGCGATGGCCACCACCTCTCCAGCGTTCTCGTGACCGCCGAGAAAAGGGAAACCAGGCTTCTGTTTGCCGATATAGGTGCGCTGCTCCCACGAGCAGATGGACGCCGCCCCGATCTTGACCAAGACCTCACGGGGCCCCAAATCAGGGATAGGAATCTCTTGGATTTCCACTTCCCCTACACCAGTCAGCACAGCCGCCTTCATGGTGCTCACGTCTACTCCTTCACCAACGCTAAAGCCTCCTCCACGGAGGCATCCTGATGAACAATGGCCTGCAGAGCAGCGACGAGAGTGGCGGGGTTCGGGTGTTGAACGACATTTCGTCCATAGACCACTCCCCTCGCTCCGACCTCGACCGCAGTCTTCGTCCGCGCGAGCAGCTCACGGGTGGTGACTTTGCCTCCCCCGCGCACCAGCACAGGGATCGGGTGGGCAATCTCGACCACCTCGGCAAAGCGTTCCATCGGTTCCACGGGGTCGACCTTGATGATGTCAGCACCCAGTTCCACGGCCTGCCGGACCAGTGTGGCAATCTTCTCGGGGTCCGACACAGAGCTCGAACCGCCCTCGGGGTTGCTGGTCATCACGAGGGGCTCGACCATGAGCGAAATACCGCGAGCCCGAGCAAGGGCACCGATTTCTTGGATGTTGGAGACGCACTGCTCCTGGAGTGCTGCGTCGTTATCAACCTCCAGCAGATTGAGCACCACGCATCCCACTGAGGGGTGGTCCGCATCGGCCAGAGTGTTGGGGTGAGCGGTGTCCCACGCTTTCTCGACCACCCGAGGCTCGTAGACATTGGTCACGTCCAAGCGCAACGCGACAACCTGGTTCTCGGCAAGGCCTGCGTCTTTCAGGGTGCGAAAACCACCGGGATTCACCTGAATCACATCGGGGGACGCTCCCGCGATGGTTGCGAACGCCGAAGGGAGATCTTCGATTCCGTTGGAGAAGGATCTGGCCCCAAAAACACCCAAATCCATCGCAATGTTGATGCAGCGCCCGGAATCCGGGTGAAACATCTTCTCGGCGTTCTTAGTGAGCAAGGTCTACCCCTGCTTCTTTCGCAATGGCGAGAATCAGTGCCGAGGCGTTGAGCTCGCCATGCCCGTCCTTCATGGACTCTTCGATGTACTTCTGCGCCGTGGCAGCAGTCGGAACGGGTGACCCGAGTCGACCGGCAAAGTCCTGGATGAGCTTGGCGTCTTTGAGCATCAACTTCAGTGCAAAGTTCACGGTGTAGTCACCGGCTTGGGCTCCTCGACCAACTCCGTAGTAGATGGGGGTGCGGAAGTCGGCGACGTCGAGTACTTCTTGAACATCGGCGAGGTTCAAGCCCGCCTTCTTGGCCAAGGTCAACGCCTCACCGAGGGCCTGGAGCTGGGAGGCCACGAGGAGGTTACCTACGAGCTTCATCGCGGTTCCCTTGCCTCCCTCACCCATGTAGTGGACTGTTTCACTGATCGCCTGGAACAGCGGGAGGACCGATTCGAAAACATCTCGGGGTCCTCCGACCACAATCCACAGACCTGCGCCTTCTGCTTCGCCCTTAGTCCCAAAGACCGGAGCATCGAGGAAGGAGTGACCTTTAGCTTCGAAAGCTTGGCGCTCTTTCGCGCTGGTCTCGGGATCAATAGTCGAGAGATCAATGACGACGGCGCCGTTTGGCACCAGCTCGAGGAGATTGTGAGATCCAAAGACGAGGTCATCGACGGCTTTGTCATCGGAGAGGCAATACATCACGACTTCAGCACCCTCGAGGGCGGTCGCAAGATCGGTGGTCACCCGCAGGTCGGCTTCCTGGAGCACCGGGCTGGTTTTGGGAGTCCTATTCCACGCCGAGACGTCGTGGCCCGCCTTCTTGAGGTTCGCGGCCATACCGCTCCCCATCGTTCCCATGCCTAGATACGCAATTTTCGTCATCATCGACCCCTCTGTGGTGTTGTTTTTCCTGGCATTTGCCGGGTTATACCCGAACCGAACAGACGCCAGCGCCGAAAAAGGAGCAAAGAGCGTCGTGTCATTAACACAAATTATGACACATAAAGTGTTAGAAAATGTTACTTGGGCTCGTGTGCGAAGGTAAACGAGGACAACGGAGCACTTAAGACCTCGCAGGCTCCCTCGACTTCGAACTCAAACAGGTCAACACCGTCGTGGGTGGTCACGATCGTGTTGACCTCCTCCAAATCCACCGCGTGATAGGGGCTCTGTGCGCCTGCTTTCGAAAGATCAGCGAGAACCCAGGTCTTGTCCGCGTGCTCCACCATCAACCGGTTGAGCTCGGCGATCTCCGAGTTGACTTCACTCAAACCCGACTTTTTCGAGATTCCCTGTGCGCCGATCACCGCAAGGTTGGCGTTGTATCGGGAGATACTCCAGGCCGCAATCGATCCACTCTGCGCAAGATCTTCAGTTGCAACTAAGCCTCCGGTGCTAATCACGCGAACGCCCCTCGTGGCTAAGAACGAGGCGTGAGGCAAAGAAGGGGTGATGACCGTGAGATTCTGGTCAGGATTCAAATACTGAATGAACTGCGCCGTGGTGGATCCTGTTCCGACAAAAATTACGTCACCCGCGGTCATGTTTCGAGCGGCGAACTCCCCAATACGGGCTTTGGCCACGCTCGAGTCAAAAGCCCGAGGATTAACGAGGATGTCGAGAGAGCGCGAGAGATGCGCGGTGGCACCACCTCGCGTGAGGGTCATATACCCCTGATCGACGAGGTGTCGAACATCACGACGCACCGTCATCACGGAGACATCAAGGAGCCTGGCGAGGCTTGCGAAATCAATCGCCTCCTCAGAGGCAACCCACTCCAGGATCTTCTGTTTACGCTCACTCGCGAGAAGCTTGCGTCTCTCGAATTGAACGTCCATTTAGGAGGCCTCTGGCTCCATACCGGCACGCCACTTAATCCCGCAGCCCATAGCCGGGCGGTGAGGAAGGGGAACCTCACTTCCAGCGAGAGTCTTCTCGATTGCGTCGTGGAGCAGATCGCCGGTGACGGGATTTCCGTTCTTCGGCGAAGACGCATCAAACGCGCCCCGATACGTGAGCGAGAACGTTCCATCGAAGAGGAAGAAGTCGGGAGTGCAGACCGCTCCTAGCTCCCTGGCGAAAGTCTGGTCGAGATCACGCAGATACGGGAAAGTCCAGCCCGCACGCTCCATTTGCTCGATCATCCCCGGCACATCATCTTCGGGATAGTCCTCCACATTGTTACTCACCACCGCAATAGTTCGAAGACCCTGAGAAGCAAAGGCAGAGACCATGTCCCCGAAAGCCTTCTCCACGTGCTGAACATACGGGCAGTGATTACACACAAACGCGACCAAGGTCGCTTGATGACCCTCTTCTCGCACCTGGTGGTGGGCGCCATCCCGGTCGGGTAGCTCCCATGCGGGAAGCTCGTAGCCAATCAGATTTCCAGTTGATTCGACAGCCATATCTACAGTGATCCTTTAGATCCAGCGGAGAAGTCCGACGCGTGCCCTTGATGAACGACAAGCTCGCCCTCCACCAAGGAACCAAGGTCAGCGATTAGCGCCTTAACGTGTTCGGTCTCGAGGTGGGCATCAAAGGCGGCTTGAGAGGCATACACCTCGACCATCATGAAACGCCCGGGTTGATCCACGAGGTCGTGGACGGCGTAGGTGACGACACCGGGCTCGTCCCAGGACGCTGTGGCAACTCCCTCGAGTCGGGATTTCAGTTCTGCTTCTTTTCCCGCTTGTGCGGTGGCAATAGCCACCACAACGAGGTGTGTTCCGGTCATGAAGAACCTCCTTGTTCTCTTATCTCGTAAAACTTGTGACCTAGGCTAGCGCGGAGCGCCCACCACGCCACAGAGCATGGAGAAATGTGGACTATGTCCGCATCGCCTTCACCACGCCCATCAACTCCTCCACCCTGCTGCGGTCTGCTGGGTTTTCGAAGACACCATCTTTCTTGAAATAGGTGCCGATGACTGCCCCATCGGCCACGCTCAGTTGTTCCTGTGCGTTGTTCGCCCGAACTCCCGTGTTGACAAACACGGGAACATCGCCGGCCGCACCTTTGACCTGCGTAAGAATCTGGGTGTCGGTGGACGCACCCGCAGTGAGTCCCGAGACACACAACGCATCGGGCAGGGTCGCAAACACCGTGGTTTTGGTGAGGTCCACGATGTCACGCTGTGCCAAATAGGTAGCTGACTCCGGAACAATGTTGAAGAGCAACTTCACTCCTGAGGCCCCCAGTCGGGCTCGATGACGGGCAGCGTTTCCCACGTTGGTGTCCCACAGCCCAAAGTCGCTGGCATAGACACCAGTGAAAATCTCCCGGACGAAGGATGCACCGGTAGCGGTGGCGAGATCAATAGAGGCAATGCCATCCCACAAAACATTCACCCCAAAAGGCACGGAAATCTCGGGTGACAACTCCCCCACGACTCGGGCCATAGAAATCGCCGTGATGGGCTCGGTCTTCGTCAAATAGGGAAGGCTGAACTCGTTCGAGAACATGACGCCATCAACGCCACCCGACTGAAGCGCGTCGAGCTCACGTTTTGCTCGATCAATGACGGCCCGCATTCCTCCAGCCGTGTCGTAACCGGGATCCCCGGGAAGTGCCATGAGGTGCAGCATCGCAATGACGGGCTTCTTCACGCCAAAAACGTCGTCTAACCACATGGTGAAACTGCCTTCCCGCGAAAGAGAATTGTGTGCTCCGTGAGTTCTATATTGTCACAAAAAACAACATCAATCATGTTCTATATCGTGAATAAGTCACAACGATCTCATTGCCTTGGCACCCGGAACACTGCCTAAAGACTCACCCGATCCCCGATCAGTCTCCCTATGGTGTGCGTTCCTGCACAGGCGTCAGGATAGGGGCCAGGTCGCCCTCGTTAATCTGACTTTCAAAAAATGTACATAATTATGTACATAGTGCTAAGCTCCCCTCATGTCGAAGCCCCGCGTTTTGGGTATCGCAGAGGCCCGGTCGACTCTTCCTGCTCTGATGAGGACTATCGCAGAGAACCCGAACAGTGAGGCTGTAGTGATTGGTTCACACCGAACCCCGACTGCGGTGCTTATCCCTTGGGCTCGTTATGGGCCGCCAAGGCCCACTCTGGAACTTCTGCAACAAAAGGCTTCCTTGATTCGCACGATCGCAACTGCCCACAAACTTTCCACAGTTTTTGTCTTTGGCTCCGTTGCGCGAGGCGAATCACGCGAGGATAGCGATGTGGACCTCCTCTGCGACACCGAAGAAGGCGCGACGCTCTATGACATCGCGGCGTGTGAAACCGACCTCGAACAAGCTCTTGGTTTTCCGGTCACCATCATCACCCGAGGTGGCCTCTCGCTCCCCCGAGACGCTGCTTTCCTCGACGATGGGGTGCAAATCTGTTGATAACTTAACGTCTCGCCTCGTCGGGCATGAAAGCCTGCGGCCATTCCCCTTCCCCATTCCATCTGCTATACATGTATAGAGAATTGAGGTCAACATGCCCAAAACCCAAATAAACGTCCGACTCGACGATGACATTGTCGAACGCCTCGACGCGCTCGCTCGCAAGACCGGCCGCACGAAGACTTTTTATGCTGTGGAGGCCATCCATCAACTCCTCGAAGACCGGGAGGACTACTTCCTCGCGAAAGACTCCCTGGAAGCCTTCGAGGCATCTGGCGAGGACATGCTGACGCTTGAAGACATCGAGTGGGGTTCTGAGTCCTCGTGACCTACTTGCTTCGCCTCACCCCTGGGGCCGCGAAGCAGATTGCCAAACTCGACAAGCAGCACGCGTTACGAATTCGCGTTTTCTTAGAGGGTCTGAACCTAGCGAATCCGCGATCTGTGGGCACGGCTTTGGTCGGAGAAGGCAACTATTGGCGATACCGGGTGGGCGCCTACCGCATCATCGCGCACATTTCTGATCGCACGTTATTGGTGCTAGTTCTCAATGTTGACCACAGGCGGCAGGTCTATCGCAGGCCTCGGTGAGTCAAGGCACCGTGGCCCAGAACACACCCCTACAGCTTCGCCCGCTCGTATTGACCGGGCCACTGCAGATCAACACCTAGTTCTCTGGCTGCCCGCAGAGCGTAGGAGGGCTCCCGCAAGAACTGCCTGCCCATCAACACCACATCCGCAACACCATCCTGAAGTGCATCCTCGGCCTGCTGGGCTTCGGTAATCAGTCCTACCGTCCCCACCAGGATGGAGACGTGCTCCTTGATGGCTTTCGCAAACCCCATTTGATAACCGGGGCCAAGCACTATGGGTTGTGATTTGGCAAGCCCCCCGGAGGACACATCGATCAGGTCAACACCGAGCTCTTCTAAGCGCTTCGAGAGAGCAATCGATTCTTCGAGGTTCCAGCCATTCTCAAACCAGTCAGTGGCTGAAATGCGAACAAACAACGGCATGGATTCAGGCATGACCGATCGAACAGCCTGGACAACCTCCAGCACGATCCGTATCCGGTTCTCAAAACTTCC
>JALQXU010000044.1 GCA_023263045.1 Pontimonas sp. | reverse complement strand
GGTAGTTCTTCGCCAAATCGGGATAGAAATAGTTCTTCCTGGCAAAACGGGACACCGGAGCAATGTCACACCCCAGGGCGAGGCCCAAGCTGATGCTGTATTCCACCGCGGTGCGATTAACCACCGGCAGACTGCCCGGGAGCCCCAAGCAGAGCGGGGTGATACAGGTGTTGGGTTCGATAGCGGACTCGTCCATGGCGGCAGGGTTCGGTGCCGCAGAGAACATCTTGGTTTGAGTGGAGAGCTCGCCACGGCTAGACCACCTCCGGTGTGCGCGAGGAGACCAAGTATCCGTCACGCTCGAAGAACAATCTCTCCAGGGTTGCCCCAGCTTTGTAGAGCCTCGCGTCTTCATACGCAGGGGCCATCAGTTGCAACCCCACCGGCAAGCCATCCTCCGGGTCCAGACCCATCGGCAGGGACATCCCCGGTATTCCTGCCAAGTTCACGGGAATTGTCGTCAGATCCCCCGCCCACATGGCCAGAGGGTCATCCAGCTTCGCACCCAGGGGGAAGGCTGTTGTCGGTGCTGACGGGGATACCAACACGTCGACCTTGTCGAAAGCCTGAGCAAAATCACGTTGAATCAGGGTTCGCACCTTCTGAGCGCTCCCATAGTAGGCGTCGTAGTAGCCGGCACTGAGCGCATAGGTGCCCAGGATGATGCGGCGTTTGACCTCATCGCCAAAGCCCTGATCCCTCGTTGCCGCCATGACGTCCTCAACGGTCGGGTTGCCCTCAGGCGTGACACGCAAACCAAACCGCACAGAATCAAATTTGGCCAAGTTGCTGGACGCTTCAGCCGGCAAGACCAGATAGTAAGCAGCTACCGCGTACTCACAGTGCGGTGCATCCACCTCGATGATCTCGGCACCTTGAGCAGCCATTAACTCCAGAGCCTCGTCAAAACGCTGCTTCACGCCGGGTTGAATACCCTCGGTCACCAATTGCTTCACCACGCCCACACGGAGCCCCGCGAGGTCTGCTGCCTGCGCTCCGGTATCCGCAGCCTCCGTCATCGAGGCCCAGGGGGTGGGAATACTCGTCGAATCCTGGGGGTCATGGCCTCCGATCACATCGTGGATGAGAGCGGAGTCTCGGACTGTGCGCGACACCGGTCCCACTTGGTCGAGTGACGATGCCAGAGCGATCACTCCGTAGCGACTGACTCCCCCGTAGGTGGGTTTGACGCCAACGGTGCCGGTAAAGGCTGCGGGCTGACGAATGGAGCCCCCCGTATCGCTCCCGATGGCCACGGGGGCTTGTCGTGCTGCCACGGCTGCCGCAGAGCCTCCTCCCGAGCCTCCAGGGGCCCGAGAGAGATCCCAAGGGTTCTTGGTGACGTGATAGCCAGAGTGCTCAGTCGAGGACCCCATGGCGAACTCGTCCATGTTGGTTTTGCCGAGTGGCACCAGCCCCGCTTCACGGAGTTTTCGCACTACAGTCGCGTCATACGGGGGAATCCAGCCCTCAAGAATCCTCGATCCAGCGGTAGTAACCATGTCTGTCGTACACAGCACGTCCTTGATAGCCACCGGAACACCCTCAAGAGGCGAGCGTGCCTCGCCCTTTTTCCGGCGCGCATCGCTGTGCTGGGCGGTATCGAGAGCTGTCTCTGATCGCGCCAGGAAAGAACCGACGATGCCCTCCGTCGCCTCCATGCGATCAAGATGAGCCTGAGTAATTTCTGCGCTCGAAAGGTCGCCGGATGCCAAGGACTCGGCCAGTTCGCTGGCCGAAAGAGCAGTGATATCGCTCACTGCTCCTCCCCCAAGATTGCGGTCACGCGGAAACGGGTGCCATCGTGATCGGGAGCTCCGGCTAAAGCCTCCTCAGTGGTGAGCGTCTGGCCTACGACGTCGTCCCGGAGCACGTTTCCCAGAGGAACCGGATGCGATGTGGGCGGGACATCCTCGGTGGCAACGCTCTGCACGGCCTCGACCGCTTCCACGATGGCGCCCAGTTCACCAGCGAGTCGGGTGACCTCATCATCACTCAGCGCAATGCGGGCAAGCCCCGCCAAATGGCGCACGGCATCGGGGGTCATTTCTGACATGAGTCTCCTTGGTCGAACTCTCAGTCTAAAGCGAGAGCCCGCTGGGGCCTTCCCTGAGGAGCGTTGCAAACGACTCAGCCTCCACGATCGGGACGCCTAGTAACTCCGCTTTGGATCTTTTGCTTCCTGCCCCTTCCCCTGCGACCACGAAAGACGTGTTCTTGCTCACGCTCGAGGTGGGCTTTCCTCCCGCGCTGCGTACGGCTTCCTCAGCGCCATCGCGGCTAAAACCAGGTATCGAACCGGTGACCACAATGGTGAGCCCCGCGAGCGCGCCACCTGGATCCGAGGTAGTGGGAGCGTCCTCAAAACTGACTCCCGCCGCACGCCACGCAGTGATGATGTCCTGGTGCCATGGCACCGCAAACCATTCGATGAGGGAGTGCGCAATCGTCTCTCCCACACCTTCAACTCGAGCAAGATCTTCCGCACTCGCGCTGGCGATAGCGGCAAGTGACCCAAATTCCCCGGCCAAGGCTCTCGCCGCCACAGGCCCCACGTGGCGAATATTGAGGCTTACGAGGAACCGCCACAGAGGTTGGGAGCGAGCTTTTGTGAGCTGGTCAATGAGTTCAAAGGCCGCTTTGGAGGGAACCCACTCCTCGGTGCCCTGAAAGCCTTCTGCCTGCGGGTCATAGGCGGGGTCACTCTTCTGACGTTTCCTGCGAAAAGGGCTCTGAACAAGGGGCTCCCCCGTCTCAGGGTCTTTCTTCGGCTCTCCGGTATCGGCATCCCGAACGAGCACGCGAATCGGGAACAATTCCTCGACACTCAGATCAAACAGGCGAGCCTCGGTCACTAACGGCGGCACGGACGGCTCTAACGGCTGGGTCAAGGCTGCTGCGCTCACCTCACCAAGGCCCTCAATGTCAAGGCCACCCCTGGACCCGATGTGTTCAACCCGCCCCCGCACTTGAGCGGGGCAATTCTGTTGGTTGGGACACCGTAGATCGACATCACCAGCTTTCGAGGGCGCCAGAGTGGAGCCGCATTCGGGACACGCCCCGGGCATCACAAAGTCACGCTCATCTCCTGTGCGCTTTTCGACGACCGGCCCAAGGATTTCGGGAATGACATCGCCGGCTTTGCGAATTACGACCGTGTCACCGATCAGAACACCCTTCTGACGCACGACATCCTGGTTATGCAGTGTCGCCCGCTCGACTTCGCTCCCCGCGACTGTCACCGGCTCGAGAACTGCATAGGGTGTCGCACGGCCAGTGCGACCCACACTCACCACGATGTCGAGCAGGCGTGTGGTCACCTGCTCGGGCGGATACTTGTAGGCAGTGGCCCAACGAGGTGCTCTCGACGTAGCACCAAGTGTGCTCTGAATTTCGAACTGGTCCACTTTGACCACAACACCATCAATTTCGTGACTTAATTCGTGGCGGGTGGCGGCAAAACGGTGAATGTACTCCAGCACCTGTGCGTCGCTATCCAGCACACTGACGTGCGGAGATATCGGAAGCCCCCACGATTCCAAAACTCCGTACACGCCACTTTGGGACTCGACAGGGGGATCCTCCCAGGCCCCCATACCGTGGACAGTCATCGACAGCGCTGCGAGTCGATCAGCAACAAGAGCGCGTTTCGCCTCGCTCTTACCCTCACTTTTTTGTCGAAGGCTCCCCGAGGCGGCGTTACGAGGGTTCGCAAAAACCTTGTCTCCCGCCTCCTGTTGTTTCTGGTTGAGGCGCTCGAAGGCATCCACGGTGAAGAACACTTCACCGCGGACCTCGACTACATCGGGGTGCCCTGAACCCTCGAGAGCCTGAGGGATGGAGGGAACGAGGACTGCGTTCTCGGTGACATCCTCACCGGTAATGCCATCGCCTCGCGTGGCGGCGCTGACCAGCTGACCCCGTTGGTAGCGCAGGTTAATGGCCAAGCCATCGATTTTGAGCTCGCAGAGGAACCGTGCCCCCGGGTGCTCAGAGCGGATCTTCGCCAGCCAGTCCGACATTTCGTCATCCGAGAAGACGTTGTCGAGGCTGAACATCCTGGCTGCATGTTCCACCGGGGAGAAAAGCTCCCCGCGACCAAAGCCCACCATTCTCGTGGGTGAATCCGCTCCCGCAAGCTCAGGGAAAGCCTCCTCCAGCTCCTGGAGTCGTCGAATCAGAGCGTCATAATCCGCATCTGAGGCGAGGAGGGAATCCTGGCGATAATAGGCGTCTTGGAGGACAAGAATCTGTTCGGTGAGGCGCTCAACCTCTGCCCGTGCCTCCTCGAAACCCACCCTCCTAGTCTAGGCAGGGGGACTGATAGTCAGCCGGTCTACACAGGGTGGTTATCGGGCAAACCGGTGCGCAATTCGGCAGGCAGGTGACCCAAATCGTTGTGGGTCAGGAGGACCGGCGGTTTTGCTGAACGCACGCGAATGATGGTCAGGCCACAGTTGGCTTGATTAATGCCAATCCAGCGCCATGAGCTCGCCCCAAACACTTCTCTCACAAACCAGGCGATGACAAAGTTGTGGGTGATAAGCAGTTCATGCCGGTCCTCCCGGGACGGGGCAAGCCACTCGGCCAGAGCATCGGTCATTTGGGCTTGACCGGCCGCGATTTGCTCCTCGGTAACCCCTCCGAAGAATGGTTCGAAAGCTGCCGGCATGCCCTCTTCTGGACCCGAGGGAATACAGTCCATGAGCAACGCGCTCGGTGTGGCTTCATCAAGACCCAGGCGCTCCGTAATCACGCCTGCGGTCTCAATGGCGCGCTGCAGGGGCGAGGTGTAGGCGGCATCGAAGCGAATACTCGAGAGCCGGTCCGCAATGAGCGAAGCTTGCTGGCGTCCGCGCTCGCTCAACGGACCTTCGGGGAGACCGAATTCCGCATCGACCTGCTCGCCGTGGCGCACAAAATAGAGATATCGAGACATACAACCTTGAGAATGTGGTGGAGTGATGGACTTCCAGTGTGAGCCCGTTATGTTGCCTTCACGTGTCGTGAAGGTTGAGAAGTCATGACACCTGGGGGGTGTCCTGGTTCATGACCCCGTCTACTATGCCATCTTTCACGGCACCTACGACAACCGCGGAAAGAGGTGTGGAGACAATCTCCTGCGCAAGAGCCCGCACATCCTCTGTCTCCACCCTCGAGAGTCTCAGGAGACCCTCGTCCCGATCGACGAACTCACCGGTGGAGAGCTCTGAGCGACCCAAACGCATCATGCGGGTGTCACTGCTCTCCAAAGCGAGCGCAGAAGCACCCGCAATGTTCCCTCGAACTCGAGCGAGCTCCTCGGGCGTGATGCCATTCTCCGCGATGGACGACAACTCCTGGGTCATGAGGCCAGCCACCTCGGACACGTGGGCGGGCGAGGTTCCCGCTGCCATCCCGAACATTCCTGCATCGGCATAGGAGCTTTGGAAGCTATAGACCGAGTAAGCGAGGCCTCGACGCTCACGAATCTCCTGGAAGAGCCTGGAGGACATCCCACCACCGAGCACAGAGCTCAGCACCGCCAAAGCAGGTCGACGCTCATCGGTGGCGCGAAGGCCGTGGGTAGCTAGGGCCACCACGGCTTGCTCGAGGGGTCTGTTAACGACCAGGTTGCGAGCATCTCGGTCGATCGACGCGGTGGCATCGGACCGTCGTGAGGCAGGAGCCTTCGCGGGCCCCAAATCCCACCCGGAAGCACTCAGAGCATCTGTGACTAGTGTGACCAGTTCGCGGTGGTCGACAGCTCCCGCCGCAGTGACCACGAGTTCGTGGGGCTGGTAATACCTGGCGTAGTGCTCGAGAACAGAGTCCCTCGTTGATGCTCGAATCGTCTCCGGGTTCCCGCCAATCGGCCGACCGAGCGGGTGGTCGCGCAGCACTGTCTCGGTGATGCGCTCGTGGGCAACGTCGCTGGGGTCATCATCGGCCATCGCTAATTCCTCAAGGATGACCTGCCGCTCCACTTCAAATTCACTCGGGTCAATAACCGATGACGCCACCATGTCGGCGAGCACCTCGATAGCCATCGCAAGATCGTGATCTTGGACCTTCGCGTAGTAGCAGGTGTGTTCCTTGGCGGTGAGGGCATTGTGCTCTCCCCCCACCTGGTCGAACGCGACCGCGATATCGAGCGCGCTTCGCCGAGGGGTGCCTTTGAACAGGAGGTGCTCAAGGAAATGGGTAGAACCATAGGCAACCGAATCTTCATCCCTGGACCCCACCGCAATCCAGAAGCCGATGGAGGTGCTCAGAGCCCCCGGCACCGACTCCGACAGAATCCTCAGACCGCTGGGGTGAACAGTTCTGGAGACTGTCGCATCACCACTGGCCTGAAAGGACATCTCCGCAGTGGAGAGGTCGAAGGCGATAGCGGGCGACATAGCGACCCCACATTACCGGTTAGGAATACCCAGACTGTGTTAACGACTGTGGGGCCAGGCCGAAGCCTGACCCCACAGTGCTGCTTCGAAGGACTAGGCCTTCTTGGCTGCGTTGACCGCGACCATACCGAAGCCGACCTTGTTGAGCACGTCAGCAATGACGTACACAATTGCGGCCAGTCCGGCGGCCATCGTGATGTCAGCACCTGCGAGAGACATGAACTCTTCGATCGAGGTACCAATCGGGTAGATAGCCCATCCGAGCATCACGAAGCGGCGCATGATCTTCACTGCGTTAGCAGCGTAGTCAGGCATTCCGTCGGTCTTGACCTGGAACACTGCGTAGACGATGTAGAGCCACGCCGCGCTCGAGATGATGAACATGATCCAGTTGTTCGCTGAACCAGGCTCACCGACCTCACCCAGGTAACCGGTGACGATCATGATGATGTCAGCCACGACGAGACGCGTGACGAAGCCCTTGGTGGCTGCGCCCGCAATCGCGACGATAAGGCCGAACTCCACCAACAGCAGCGGGGTGGTGAGCAGCCAGTCGATGTACCTAAACGGCATCGTGGCGGCAACATCCCCAGCAGACTGGTCGAAGAAGCCGACGAAGTCGGTCATGATCCAGTACATGATTGCTGCGATGAAGGTAATCGCTCCTGCATAGGTTGCAGCGATACGGTGCTCAGGCTTCAGTTCGCCTCTCTCCAAGATGAAGTAGAGGGTTCCCGCTGCCATTGCAACGAATCCGAGCATGAAGAATGCTTGCGTAATGCTAAGCAGATCCATGATTCTCCCTTGACATGTTTCTGTAGTAATCACCGCCCGTCGGCGCGACGGACCCGTCGGCGGGTGGTCGGGGAAAGGTCCCCTCGCGCATT
>JALQXU010000043.1 GCA_023263045.1 Pontimonas sp. | reverse complement strand
GGCGCCCAGCAGATGTCCCACCGCTCGAGCCTAACCTGTGCCGCGAGAGCCGCTTGAGGGAAAAAAAGACCTACGCCGGAGGGAGGAGGTCTTTCATTCCCCGGTAAATCAGGCTTGAGGCGAGGTCGGGGGAGAGGCGATGAGCTCGCCACATAAACGTCGCGTCATCTCCGATAAAGATGCGTTTCTTGTCCTCAGTGATGGCAGACACGATCGCTGCGCCCGCATCGGAAGGGGCGACAACTTTGCGCGAGCTTTCACCGTCCGCTCCACTCATGTCAAGCCCTGAGTTGTGAGCAATGTTGGTGCCAATGGCACCGGGATAGACGACACAGACGCTGACGGAGGATCCCGTCAGCTCTGAGCGCAACCCTTCGCTGAGGAGATTAATCGCTGCCTTAGTAGCTCCATAGAGGGTCTGTCCAGGAACCGGCGCGTATGACCCCATCGACGAAACGTTGACAATCTTTGCCTCAGGCCGAGCAAGGAGCCCCGGCAGGAACGCCTTAATGATGGCGAGGGGCCCGTGGAGGTTGACCTCAACGACCCGGTCAATTGCATCAAAGTCCAAGTCATTGATCCGAACGAAAGGCTGGATGATGCCGGCCACGTTGATAACCCCATCGACCGCTCCCAACGCTTTTTCGACCTTGCGGGGGAGGGCCAGCACGGCTTTTCGGTTCGTAATGTCGACAGTGAACTGTGCGAATCGCTGGGCGTTATCCCCGGCGAGGGAGGCGGTTTCCTCCAGCCATTCACCCTTGAGATCGAGGCCTGCTACTGAGGATCCCCGGCCGAGAAGAGCGAGAGCGACCTCTCGACCGATACCGTTTCCTGCTCCGGTGACGACAAATACTTTGTCGCTGATGTCCACGATTGTTCCCTCCGGTTAGTCGAGATGGGCCGATTGCTCTCTATTCAGCCTAGAGCGAGCTTGCGACCCGGCGGGCTTCAATCCAGGACGCCATTTCGTCGAGCTCGAGGGACCCTGTGGCAACGCTGAGGACAAACTCAAATGCATCATTCGTTTCTGCGACGACTTCGAACCCGTTGAGGAGTAGGAAAGTAATCATGAGAGCCCATGCCGATCTCTTGTTCCCGTCAATGAGTGGATGAGAGGTGGCAACGGAGTGCATGAGCGCGGCTGCTTTCAGGTCAAGCGTCGGGTAAGCATCGGCACCAAAGAGGGAAGACCGTGGACGGGCGAGAGAACTCTGGAGTAAGCCGACGTCTCGAACATGGAAACCGAGAAAACGGATTTGCTCTAGTGCGTCATCGATGTCCAGAAAATGAGTCACGCGTCTGCAAGGCGTTCCATGAGGGCCTTGTCTCGTGTCGTCAGAATCTCGCGGGCACGTTCCAACGCTTTCTCGTGCACGGTCACTTTTTCATGCGCGAGGGTAATGGCGTTCACCACAGCCTGGTGCTTCGAGCATTTCATTTCCCGCGCCAGAGCTTCGACCATGGCGTCGTGTTCGGAATCCAATCTCAATGTCATAGCCATAGCGTAACGGTATCAATGTGATACCACTCCTGTCCAGCGAAATTGGTGGACAAGTCATCCCCAGCGCGCTTTGTGGGCAGTTGGTGGGTGTGTTTCGTTCCGCTTCTCCCGCTAAGTAGGCGGGTAGCGTGACCGTATGGCCAGATCAGGTTCCTCGTCTGGTGCCAAACGCACGCCGGCATCACCTCGTCGCTCGAGCGCGGCTGCCTCGTCTCGCACGCCCAAGAATGATGTGGTTGCGCCCAAGCCGACGGGTGGACCTAGCCCGTTCGTGACTGGCTGGTTAGTCGTGGCAGGCTGGGTGGGGAGCCTGTTTCGCCTGCTCGGAGCGGAAGATCTCCCCAAAGAGGATCGCAGGGATGGTGTTCCCTTCGCCATAGTTCTCTTTGCGGTCGTGGGAATCATCATCGCCTGGTTCAACGTCAATCAGGTGTGGGCTCAGACACTCGACACGTACACCGTGGCGGGGTTTTTCGGCCGTCTCGCCTTCGCTCTACCCGTGATCCTGCTGGTTTTCGCGGGCTGGCTCTTTCGCCACCCGTCTAGCGTTTATAACAACGGGCGTGTGGGTGTCGGTCTTGCTCTTATGCTGACATCTATCAGTGGAATGAGTCACCTGGCGCTCGGTCGCCCGGCCCCGGGTGACGCTACTTTTGCGGAGCTTGCCTCCGCCGGTGGGCTCCTCGGCTGGGTTGTGGCAGAACCCTTTGTATTCCTCGCGGCCTCCACGGTGTTTCTCGCGTGGCCGGTCATGGTGCTCTTCTTGATCACCTCAGTTCTGATCATGACGAAGACCCCGCCCAATCGAATTGTCGAGCGCAGCAAAGACGCCTATGCCTACCTTTTCGGTGTTGACCCGAGTGAGCTATCCCGCTCAAAAGCTAAGGACAAGGCAACACCGGGCGTCGAATTCGGAACCTTGACCGACTTGGGTCTCGATATGGCGAACCCTGAGTCGATGCCGTGGTGGCGCAGGGGAAAAAAAGACAAAAAAGACGCTTTTGATTCCCCGATTGTGAGTGTCGTCGACGAGGACACGGGAGAGATCGCAACCCAAGAGGACTTGCTGGAACAGCTGCGCAAAGCCGAAGAAGCTCTCGCAAACGCGACACAGCCCGCCGAGCCGGAGGCTCCTCCAGCAGTCGAGGAACAGCAGGAGGAGCCGACAATCCCCCCGGTGGCGATTCCGTCAAACAGGCCGTACACACTGCCCAACCCTTCTCTGCTGGTAGCCGGCACCCCTCCGAAAGCTCGAAGCGAAGCCAACGACCAGGTCGTGGCCGCTATCGCTGGAGTCTTCGAGCAATTTGAGGTCAACGCGAAGGTGGTCGACTTTACCCGCGGCCCCTCCGTGACTCGATACGAAGTCGAGCTTGGTCAAGGGACAAAAGTCGAGCGCGTGACTGCCTTGGCGAAGAACATTGCCTATGCGGTCGCATCCAACGAGGTCAACATTCTCTCCCCGATACCGGGTAAGTCCCTGATTGGGGTGGAGATTCCCAATTCTGATCGTGAAATTGTGAGCCTCGGTGACGTGCTCTCCTCGGCGGCAGCGACCTCAGAAATTCACCCCATGGTCATTGGCGTGGGGAAAGACGTTGAGGGCGGGTTTGTTGCCGCCAATTTGGCAAAAATGCCCCATCTCCTGGTGGCTGGTGCCACCGGAAGCGGTAAGTCGAGCTTCATCAACTCGATGATTACCTCCATTTTGATGCGCGCAACGCCTGCCGAGGTGCGCATGGTGCTGGTCGACCCCAAACGAGTCGAACTCGCGGCCTATCAGGGTGTCCCGCACCTCATCACCCCCATCATTACCAACCCCAAGCGCGCTGCGGATGCCCTCCAGTGGGTGGTCAAAGAGATGGACATGAGGTATGACGACCTCGAAAGCTTTGGGTTCAAACACGTTGATGACTTCAACCGTGCAGTGTTGGCTGACGAAATTGAGCTTCCCGCGGGAAGCGAGAGAGTTCTCCAGCCCTACCCCTACCTCCTCGTTGTGGTGGATGAGCTGGCGGACTTGATGATGGTGGCTCCCCGGGATGTCGAAGATTCGATTGTCCGCATTACCCAGTTGGCGAGAGCGTCGGGCATCCACCTCGTTGTGGCAACTCAGCGCCCAAGCGTTGATGTCGTAACTGGCCTCATTAAGGCGAACATTCCTTCACGACTCGCTTTTGCCGTCTCGAGCATGACCGACTCTCGCGTGATTCTCGATCAACCAGGGGCCGACAAGCTCATCGGCCAAGGTGACGCCCTCTTCCTGCCCCAAGGTGCTGCCAAGCCCAATCGGGTTCAAGGCTCGTGGGTGTCGGAAGCAGAAATCGCCAAGGTCGTCGCACACGTCAAGAAACAGGCCGACCCCGAATACCGCGCGGATGTCGCCGATGCTGCGGGTGGGGGCAAAGTCATCGATTCCGATATCGGAGATGACCTCGACGTCTTGTTGCAGGCTGCCGAGTTGGTGGTGTCCACGCAGTTTGGTTCGACCTCGATGCTGCAAAGGAAACTGCGTGTGGGGTTTGCCAAAGCGGGACGCCTGATGGACCTCCTCGAATCTCGACAGATCGTGGGACCCTCCGAGGGCTCGAAAGCCCGGGAAGTATTGGTCACCGCTGAACAACTGCCAGGAGTTTTGGCAACCCTGCGGGGGGAGACGACTGCAGCTCCTGTTGTGGCACCTGAAGATCAGATGACCGTGGAGTTGCCCAGGCCCGACCAACCCGAGCCAAAAGCGGCGGTGGACCATTCCGTGCACTCGTCTGCAGACCCCATTGACCAAATGAGCGAGGGGTATCCTGAGGAAGAAGGCGACTCCGACGAAGACGCATGGAGCATGACGGGTAGGGAGTGACCGTGGGCGACCCCGCGACACCAGACAATCCCCCGAGTGGCTTTCGCGGTCGAGTGGTCTCGTCTGGAAATTCTCAAGTCTCCAACGGCAATATCGCCAACATCATCACGATTGTCCGGATTCTTCTCGCTCCGCTGTTTGTGTGGCTGGTCTTGCTCGATGGCGGAGACCACGGTGTCTGGCGCCTAGTTGCGGCCGCCTTGTTCATTGCCGCCATTGCCACCGATGGTCTGGATGGTGCGCTCGCGCGCAAGAGAAACCTGATTACCAACTCGGGAATTATCCTCGACCCCATCGCCGACAAGGTGTTGATCGGGGGAGCGCTCATCGCGCTTGCTCTGGTAGCGGAGCTTCCCTGGTGGGTGGTCGTCGTGATCCTCGCTAGGGAGCTGGGAATTACTCTGTTCCGGCTTGCAGTCCTCCGAGACCGAGTGATTCCTGCCTCGAGGGGCGGAAAACTCAAGACTGTCTTCCAAGCTGTGACGCTCTCTTCTTGGCTCGTCCCCACCTGGGTGATTCTGGGGGAGTGGGTGTTTACCCTCAATGACATATTGATGGGAGCGGTCATCCTGGTGACCGTGGTGACGGGTCTTGATTATTTGTGGAAGGGTCTGAGGGCCCCAAAGGTTACTCCGTGACGACCGAGGCGAGAAGCGTTGTTGAGGCAGCCCTCGCAGCGGGCCTGACTGTCGGGTGCGCAGAATCTCTGACCGGCGGGCTGGTCGCCTCGAGTATCGTGGCAATTCCTGGCGCCTCCGCCGTGTTTCGGGGTGGGATTGTGGCCTACGACTCGATGTTGAAGAACGACCTGTTGGGGGTCGATGCCTCGTCTTTGGCCCGCGAGGGGGCCGTCACCGCGGAGGTAGTGACGGCAATGGCGGAAGGGGCTCTCACTCGACTAGGAGTCGACGTTGCGGTGGCTACCACAGGGGTTGCCGGTCCTGATCCTGATCCCGTGTCTGGGCAAGCCCCTGGGGCGGTCTTTATTGCGGTCGCCGGTGGGGGTCTTGGCACCATGGTGCGGGAATTATTGCTCGAGGGCGATCGAACCGAAATCAGGGAGCGAGCGGCGAGGGCGGCGCTCCAAGCGCTGGGGGACGCCATCGCCACTCGGGAATAAGCCCGACGGTTCTCTCGTTACACTCAGCAAGACCACAGGTTTTTCTGAGGGATACCCAGGGTCGTTGTCTATAAGCTTGGGACAGATTGATTTCAGAAGGAGGTGCACCATGGTGTTGATGCGTCACGAAATTGGCGACGTCTTGCGAGACTTTCGCCAGCAAAAGGGTGCCACCCTTCGCCAGATTGCTTCTCGTGCGAGTGTTGCCCTCGGTTATTTGAGCGAGGTTGAGCGGGGTCAAAAAGAGGCCTCGAGTGAGATTCTTGCGTCCATTGCGGAGGCCTTGGATATGTCTTTGTCGGACATTCTGCACGAAGTGGCCAACCGTTTAGCTGTGTTTGAGCAGATCGTTCCCTCCTCGAGTGTTCCCGACACCCTGCCGGATGAGCTCGTGGCAGAGTTTGACTCCGACATGGCGGTTCGCTAGGTCCTTCGTGACCCGGAGCGAGTTCTTTCTCGCGGTCGCCGACGAGTTTGGCGATCTTCAAGGTCGCTCACTCCTTCGGGACCTTGTGATGGATGCTTTAGATCACCAGAGCGCTCTCGAAGCACTAGAGGCCGGCGTCCCACCCAAGACAGTGTGGTCTGAGCTCTGCGCGGTCATGAATGTGCCTGAGAGTCGCCGCCATGGAGCGGGTCTCCCGCAGCCGAAGGCCGACACGCCCGCCTAAATCATTCGAATATTCGTTCGAATGGGTCTATTCTCGTTCACAGAGATGTAGGAAGGGGGCCCACTCCACAGTGGGGACTCAGGGACGGCATCGTGTCTGAGGTCACACCTAGGTTGGGGCTCACGTCGCTGCATCCAGCCTTGTCGAGAGACCCTGGGCCTTACGGGGCCTGGTGGAGGACGACAGACGATAGGCAGCCGAATACCTAGTGAAAGAGAGATCGTCATGACCACATCTGCAGACCGCGAAAAAGCGCTCGAAGCGGCGCTCGCGCAAATTGATCGACAGTTCGGAAAAGGCTCGGTCATGCGACTGGGTTCGGACGAACGTCCCCCTGTTCCCGTCATTCCTACCGGATCGATTGCTCTGGATGTTGCACTAGGTACCGGTGGTTTACCTCGAGGCCGCATTATCGAGATCTACGGGCCAGAGTCCTCGGGAAAGACAACCTTGACACTTCACGCCATCGCAAATGTCCAGGCCTCTGGCGGAATTGCGGCGTTCGTTGATGCTGAGCACGCACTCGACCCCGAGTACGCGAAAGCCTTGGGCGTTGACATCGACCAGTTGCTGGTGTCCCAGCCCGATACGGGTGAACAAGCCCTCGAAATCGCTGACATGCTGGTGCGCTCGGGATCGGTTGATCTCGTCGTCGTGGACTCGGTGGCAGCACTTGTTCCCCGCGCTGAAATCGAGGGCGACATGGGAGATAGCCACGTGGGTCTCCAGGCACGCCTCATGTCACAAGCTCTTCGGAAGCTCACCGGAGGTCTCAACCAGACCGGAACCACCATGATCTTCATCAACCAGCTCCGCGAGAAGATTGGTGTCTTCTTCGGAAGCCCTGAGACAACCTCGGGTGGTAAAGCACTGAAGTTCTATGCCTCAGTGCGGCTCGATATCCGTCGTATCGAGACCCTCAAAGAGGGCACCGACGCTGTGGGTAACCGCACCAGGGTCAAGGTTGTCAAGAACAAGATGGCACCTCCGTTCAAGCAGGCAGAATTCGACATCTTGTATGGCACCGGAATCTCCCGTGAGGGAAGTCTCATCGACTTCGGTGTTGAGCACGACATTGTCAAGAAATCGGGAGCCTGGTACACCTACGAAGGTGATCAACTCGGTCAGGGTAAAGAGAACGCTCGTAAGTTCCTGATCGAACACGCAGACGTTGCCGACGCTATCGAGCGCAAGATTCTTGCTGCTCTCGGCGTAGGGAAGGTCGCGGCTGTTCCACCTCTCGAGGGGGAGAGTTCCCCTGAGGGGTCCTCGTCTGATGCACCCGCCGTGGAGTCTCTCGAAGACAAGATTGCTGAGCGTAAAGCGGCAGGAGCTTAGGCCTTGTCGGTCGCTCATCCGGAAGGGGAGCGGGATGCAATCATCATCCCGTTTCCCCTTCATCGGGTGACTCAACAGTCTGAGT
>JALQXU010000042.1 GCA_023263045.1 Pontimonas sp. | reverse complement strand
CAATTTCAACGCTGGGCCCGCGATGACCTTCCCCCGCTTCGTGTACACCGCGGCTGCGCGGGGAATTCCCGCAGAAGCCAATGTGATCGCCTCCGCGGTCTTTTTCGCCGCGATTGTCTTGGTCCTGATTGCTCAGGTCGGGGGCGCAATTCGGCGCAAGAGACTCACACTGGCCGGATAGACACATCCCATTAACCGCTCGGGAGGGCACCGCTATGACTGTCGACCGCTCACGCCTTGCTTCTCTCATGGCAGAAGAAGTTGCCCGGTTTGAAGCTGAGCGCCCCGCCTCACGCGCACTATTCGAGCGCGCAAAGGCCACCATGCCCGATGGGGTTCCCATGCTCTGGATGGCCAAGTGGCCAGGGCCATGGCCTGTGTACGTAGAGCGTGCCCAGGGCGCTCACTTTACGTGCGTTGATGGCATCGACCACGTTGATTTATGTCTGGGCGACACCGGCGCCATGGTCGGGCACTCTCCCGAGCCCACAGTCCGAGCAATTTCCGACCAGGTGGCCAAGGGAATCACCACAATGTTGCCCACCGAGGATGCCGCCGTTGCTGCGGGCATGCTCGCGGAGAGGTTTGGAGTGCCCCAGTGGCAGTTCACTTTGACCGCCACTGATGCCAATCGCGCCATGATTCGCTACTCCCGCCAGGTGACGGGAAAACGCAAAGTGTTGGTCATGGACTACTGTTACCACGGCAGTGTTGACGAGACCTTTGCCACCCTGGATGGGCACGGGGAAGTGGTTGAGAGGCGAGGTAACATCGGGGCACCCGTCGATCCCGACATGACCACGGTGGTCGTTCCGTTCAACGATGTTGAGGCTCTGGAAAAGGCCTTCTCTTCCGGCGATATTGCGTGTGCCCTGGTGGAACCAGCGATGACCAATATCGGCATCGTTCTCCCAGAGGACGGCTGGCATGAGGCTTTGCGAGCACTGTGCACGGAGCACGGAGCGATCTTGATCATCGATGAAACACACACGGTGTGTGCAGGGCCAGGGGGCATGATCCAGCGTGATGGGCTTTCACCCGATGCCGTTGTCATCGGTAAGACCATTGCCGGAGGGATTCCCGCTGGCGCGTATGGGATGACCAGTGAGCTTCAGCAGCGTGTTCGGTCATCGATTCACCTGGAGGACATTGATGTCGGGGGAGTGGGAGGGACCCTTGCGGGGAACGCTCTGTCGCTCGCTGCGATTCGGGCCACTTTGGGTGAAGTCCTCACCGCGGAGGCATACCCCGACATGATTCAGCGCGCGACGGAGTGGACCGAGGGGGTTCAGGCCGCACTCGACGAATTTGGAGTCCCGTGGCAGGTCACCCAGCTGGGAGCGAGAGCGGAATACAGCTTTCTTCCCCATGCCCCGAAGGACGGGGCTGAGGCAGCACATGCGGATGATTTTGAGCTCCAGCAATACCTGCATCTCCACGCGTTGAACCGCGGCATTCTCTTGACTCCCTTCCACAACATGGCCTTGATGAGCCCGGCCACGACCAAAGCGGATGTTGCCGCTCACACGGCGCACTTCCGAGAGGCCGTGGGAAGCTTGTATGCGTGAGCGCAGAACTTTTTAGAACCGCCCAGAAAGCGGAACTACTCCAGGGTATGCGGCATGCCCGCATGGCCATCGGTCGCGGTCAGGTTGTCTGTGTTCCCACCGACACCACCTACGCCCTGGTCGCCGATGCGTTCAAACCCAGCGCCGTTGCGGCCTTGCGAGAGGCGAGGGGAATGCCCGAGGGCGCACCCGTGTCTGTCTTTGTACCCGGTATTCCCACCCTGCGCGCCCTTGCAGCTGAGGTTGCTGAGGACGTGGCGGCCTTGGCCGGCGAGTTTTGGCCAGGAGCACTCACTCTGATCGTCCCCGCGGGCGAGTCGCTCCTTTGGGATCTTGGAGATACTGCGGGAACAGTAGCGTTGCGAATGCCCGCTAACCGCATCGCGTTGGAATTGTTGAGCGAAACGGGACCCCTTGCCCAATCGGGTGCGTGGGAGGTTGGCGGGAAACTTCTCGTGTCTCCCGCTGCTCTTCAGAAGCGGTTTGAGGCTTCGGTAGCGGTTGTTCTAGCCGCCGCTGAGGAGAAACCGGGCAAAGAAGTGTCGACGGTGATCGATGCGACCTCGCTCGATGCTCCGCAGGGAAAGCTTCGCATTGTGCGGGAGGGTTCGATTCCGATTGCGGACCTTTTTGATGTGGTGTCGCCAGAGAAATTTGCCTCAACCAAGGGCTGAAGCCCGATTCGTTACTCCCAGGTTTGCTTTGCTAGAGTCTGAAAGACGACATTCGCCGCGCTTCTTTGCGCCCCGAAACTGGAGACAGAGCTGTTCACAGAAGCCACTGACACGCTGTTCCAGTTAGCAGCCGGTGAAACTTTCAGTCCCCCGACGATTGAGGAATTCTTCCCTCCAGCGGTGCTCTTTGAGGGCACCATTTTTGAGGTCAACCGAATCATTCTGGTCCGGCTTCTCGCGGTCGTCGCCCTCGTTTTGGTCTTCTGGTTGGGCACTCGCAAGATGCGCATGGTTCCGGGCCGATTCCAAGGAACCATTGAGATGGCGTTGAATCTGGTTCGCGTTAACATTGCCGAGGATTTGCTCGGTGAGAAGGATGGCAAGCGCTTCCTTCCGCTGTTGACCACCATTTTCTTTCTCGTCTGGTTCATGAATGTGACGGGAATTATTCCCGGTCTGAACATTGCCGGCACCAGTGTGATCGGAATGCCTCTGGTTCTCGCCGTTGCTGCCTACTTGGCCTTTGTGTATGCGGGTTTGCGCAAGCACCCCGGCGCTTTTTTGAAGAACGCGCTGTTGCCTCCGGGTGTCCCGTGGCCTCTGTACATCATCGTGACGCCGATTGAGTTTGTTTCGACCTTCATCCTTCGCCCGGTCACGTTGACTCTTCGTCTGCTGATGAACATGGTCGTGGGTCACTTCCTGCTCGTCCTGTTCTTCTCTTCCACCCACTTCTTCATCCTGTATTCCGATTCCTGGATGGCTTTCTTCGGAATTGGAACCATCGCCTTTAGCATCGCGTTCACGTTCTTTGAACTGCTGGTCGCGACCCTGCAGGCTTATGTCTTTACTCTTTTGACCGCCGTCTACCTCCAGCTCGCGCTGGCGGAGGAACACTAAACCTCAGTCCGATACGCCATCGGACTGACAACATGGAAGGAAACACCTGTGGACACAACCTCGGTACTCGCCGAACTCTCCGGAAACATTGCAACGGTCGGTTACGGCCTTGCAGCTATCGGCCCCGCTATCGGCGTGGGCATCGTGGTGGGCAAGACCATTGAGTCTGTTGCTCGCCAACCTGAACTTCAGGGCCGCCTGACGGTCTTGATGTATATCGGTATCGCCTTTACTGAAGCACTGGCCTTCATCGGTATCGCCACATACTTCATCTTCACCGGATAGGCCCCATCATGCAGACCGAAGCACTCCTTCTCGCAGCGGAAGGGGAAGCATCGAACCCGTTGCTCCCCGCGATCTATGACATTGTCTGGTCGATCATTCCGTTTGCTTTGGTGTTGCTGCTGTTCTGGCGCGTTGTGTTGCCCAGACTGCAGAAGACACTGGATGAGCGCTCCGAGGCTATCGAGGGCGGTATCGCCCAGGCAGAGTCTGCTCAAGCGGAAGCTAAGGAGGCGTTAGAGAAATACAACGCCTTGCTTGCCGATGCCAGAGCGGAAGCCGCCAGCATTAGGGACCAGGCCCGCGCTGAGGGAACTCAGATTCTTCAAGAAATGAAGACCTCTGCTCAGGCAGAAGCGGACCGGATAGCCGAGAACGCTCAGGCGCAAATCGAAGCGGAACGCCACCAGGCTGTTCTCTCGTTACGCAAAGAGGTCGGGAACTTGGCGCTTGATTTGGCCTCGGCGGTCGTTCAGGAGCGACTCTCGGAGGACGCGAAAGCGGCGTCCGTGGTCGACAAGCTCTTGGCTGACCTCGACAAAGAAGCTTCCGCGCCGGCCAAAAAGGCTCCCGCGAAGAAGCCCGCAGCGAAGAAGACCCCCGCAAAGAAGGCCACCACGTAACCATGGGTGCACAGACCACGCAATCCCTCATCGAGGCTCGCTCGAGCCTTGATGGGTATGCGGCAACGAGTGAGCTCGCCAGTTCGCTCTTTGCTGCTGCTTTGGGATTGTCGGGGTCGAAGGCACTGCGTGGAGCGCTTGCCGATTCCTCTGCCGACCAGAAAGCCTTGCACGCTCTCGCTACGAGCGCGTTCGCGTCGTTGTCCACCGACGCGAAGAAGCTGATTGGCCAGCTCGTGGCTCTTCCCTGGTCGACACCCGAGGACCTCCAGGCCGCTCTCGAGGAGCTTGGCATCAGGATGCTCGCTCAGGTTGCAGGAGAGTCAGACCTGGTGGGAGAGCTACTCGCTATCCAGGCACTCATCCACTCCGACCCGGAGGTCGAGCTCGCGGTCGGGTCCAAGCGCGCCTCTGCCGAGGCAAAAGCAACTCTGGTGAGTGCTCTCGTGGGAGGAAAGGTGTCCGCCGAGGCCGAGGCTATCGTGCGCCACCTCGTCTCAGACTCGCGCGGTCGGCGCATCGGACGCATGCTCAGTGACGCGGCAGAAACCGTTGCCGACCAGGGTGGGAAAGGCCTGGCAGTGGTGACCGTTGCTACCCCTCTGAGCGCTGCTCAGCAGGCCCAGATCGAGAAGCTCCTGGAGAAGAAGTATCAGCGCCCGCACTACATTGCGCAGCGAATCGACGACTCCGTCGTCGGTGGAGCTCGTATCCGCGTGGGCGATGACGTGATTGATGGAAGCGTGGCCACCCGGCTACAGGACTTGAGAATGAAACTTGCCGGCTAGCGCTGGTGACACACAACCAAAGGAAAAACCATGGCTGAACTGACAATCAACCCGGATCACATCCGCGATGCCCTGAAGGACTTTGCCAAGTCCTATGACCCCGGCACCGCCGCCACCACCGAGGTGGGTCACGTGGTGGACGCCGCGGATGGCATCGCGCATGTCGAGGGTCTCCCCGGAGTGATGGCCAACGAGTTGGTGAAGTTCGAGGATGGAACTCTCGGATTGGCTCAGAACCTGGATGAGAACGAGATCGGTGTCGTTGTTCTCGGTGAGTTCAGCGGTATCGAGGCGGGTCAGGAAGTAACCCGGACCGGTGAAGTGCTCTCGGTTCCCGTCGGTGATGCTTTCCTTGGTCGCGTGGTTGACCCCCTGGGTAATCCGATTGATGGCATGGGCGCTATCAAGTCGGAGGGTCGTCGCGCCCTCGAGCTCCAGGCACCAGGCGTAATGGCCCGTCGTAGCGTGCACGAGCCTTTGCAGACCGGAATCAAGGCCATTGACGCCATGATCCCGGTGGGTCGGGGACAGCGCCAGTTGATTATTGGTGACCGCCAGACCGGTAAGACAGCGATTGCCGTCGACACCATCATCAACCAGAAAGCAAACTGGGACTCGGGTGACCCCGAGAAGCAGGTGCGCTGCATCTATGTTGCGATCGGACAGAAGGGTTCCACCATTGCCGGTGTGCGCGGTGCGCTCGAAGAGGCTGGCGCCATGGAGTACACCACCATCGTGGCCGCCCCCGCTTCCGACCCTGCAGGGTTCAAGTACCTCGCCCCCTACACCGGGTCCGCAATCGGTCAGCACTGGATGTACAACTCGAAGCACGTGCTCATCATTTTTGATGACCTCTCGAAGCAGGCTGAGGCTTATCGTGCGGTGTCCTTGCTCTTGCGTCGCCCGCCGGGCCGTGAGGCGTACCCCGGTGACGTCTTCTACTTGCACTCCCGTCTTCTTGAGCGTTGCGCGAAGCTCTCCGACGAAATGGGCGGCGGTTCGATGACCGGTCTGCCGATCATCGAGACGAAGGCTAATGACGTGTCCGCGTTCATTCCGACGAACGTGATTTCGATTACCGACGGTCAGATCTTCTTGCAGTCAGACCTCTTCCTCGCCAACCAGCGACCCGCAGTGGACGTGGGTATTTCGGTGTCCCGTGTGGGTGGAGATGCGCAGGTGAAATCGATCAAGTCGGTGTCGGGAACTCTGAAGCTCGAGCTGGCGCAGTACCGCTCACTCGAAGCCTTCGCCATGTTCGCCTCCGACCTCGATGCAGCGAGCCGTCGCCAGCTGGCGCGAGGAGCCCGCTTGACCGAGCTTCTCAAGCAGCCGCAGTACTCCCCGTATCCGGTGGAGGAGCAGGTGGTGTCCATTTGGGCCGGAACCAACGGAAAGCTCGACACCATCGAGGTGGAGGACGTGCTCAAGTTTGAGGCCGAGCTGCTCGATCATCTCCGCCGCAACACCAAGATTCTCGACACGTTGCGCAAGACCAATGTGCTCGATGATGACACCAAGGCCGAGCTCGAGAAGGAAGTCGACAAGTTTGTAGTCGCCTTCCAGGGCTCCGGCGCTGAGGGTCTCGGTGCTCCGGGAAGCGAAGAGTTCGCTGAGATTCCCGAAGAAGACATCAACCAGGAAAAGATCGTCAAGCGCAAGCGCTAGACACAGGCGAGTAAAGGACTAACGAGCAATGGGCGCGCAGCTTCGGGTGTATCGGCAGAAGATTCGTTCTGCCAGTACAACCAAGAAGATCACGAGGGCTATGGAGCTCATTTCTGCATCCAGGATTCAGAAAGCTCAAGCCCGGATGACCGCTGCTACCCCCTACACGCGTGCGGTGACCCGCGCCGTTTCGGCCGTGGCCACCTACTCCAACATCGATCACCCGCTGCTGACCGAGTCGGAGAACCCGACGCGTGCTGCCATGGTGATTTTCACCTCGGATCGTGGGTTGGCTGGTGCCTTCAGCGCTCAGGTGTTGCGCGAGGCGGGCGAGCTTCGTGAGCGTCTGGAGGGCGAAGGTAAAGAGGTCGTCAACTATGTCGTCGGTCGAAAAGCTGTCCAGAACTTCACGTTCCGCCAGCGCCCGGTCGAGAAATCGTGGACGGGCAACACCGACCAGCCCCAATTCGAGACCGCCAAAGAAATCGCTCAAACCCTGATTGAACAGTTCACGAAGGATTCTTCCGAGGGCGGGGTGGATGAGATTCACATCGTCTACAACCGTTTTGTGTCCCTGGTCACCCAGGCTCCCGAGGTTGTTCGTGTTCTTCCTCTGGAAGTCGTGGAGGGCGTCGAAGACCCCGGTGACACCGAGGTGTTCCCCCTCTATGAGTTTGAGCCTGAGCCCGATGACGTTCTGGATGCACTCCTGCCGGTGTATATCGAGAACAGAATTTTCACGGCAATGCTCCAATCCGCAGCAGCCGAGCACGCTGCGCGCCAGAAGGCGATGAAGTCGGCGAGCGACAATGCCGACAAGCTCATCCGTGAATACACCAGCCTCGCGAACAACGCTCGCCAGGCCGAAATTACCCAACAGATTTCCGAAATCGTGGGCGGCGCCGACGCCCTCGCTTCGGCGAAGTAAAGAAAGAGAAAACGAGATGACGAAGACTGCCACCAAGAAAGCCACTGCCACCGGTCGTGTTGCCCGCGTGACGGGGCCCGTTGTTGACGTGGAGTTCCCCCACGATTCGATCCCCGAGATCTACAACGCTTTGCAGACCGACATCACGATCGGTGGTGAAACCACCGTGTTGACTCTCGAGGTCGCGCAGCACCTCGGTGATGACCTTGTACGCGCCATCGCTCTGAAGCCCACCGACGGCCTCGTTCGTGGACAAGAGGTGCGGGACACCGGTGG
>JALQXU010000041.1 GCA_023263045.1 Pontimonas sp. | reverse complement strand
GGCAGGCTTCTCAGGAACCAGGTCTGCCGGGATGGGTCTGGTGAGTTCCCGGATGAGGGCGTATTGAGCGTGGTTGGTGTCCTGGTATTCATCGACCAAGACGTGTCGGAACCGAGCCTGGTACTTGGCTGCAACCTCGGGGAAAGCCCGAAACAAATACACGGCCTGCCCGATCAGGTCATCGAAATCGAAGGCCTGTGAGCGCTGGAGCTCCCGCTGATAACGATCCCACACCTCGATAAAGAGAGCATCGGCTGGATCCTGGGATGACGATGAGCGTCGATACGACTCGACGTCAGCTAACTCGTTCTTGAGTCTCGACATTTTCCCGATCACGGCATTGGGCGTGAGGCCGAGATCATCGCCACCCAGTTCTTTTAGGATTCGCTTGACCAGTGCCCGCTGGTCCGCTGAGTCATAGATGGTGAAACTGCTGGAATACCCGAAACGGTCGTGCTCAGCGCGCAAGATACGTACGCAGGCGGAGTGGAAGGTCGAAATCCACATGCCACTCGCTGCCTCACCCATCAGCCCGGTAATGCGCTCGCGCATCTCGCCGGCCGCTTTATTGGTGAAGGTAATGGCAAGAATCTGGCTCGGCCAGGCATCCCTCGTCTGGAGGAGGCTGGCGATGCGACGAGTGAGGACGCTCGTCTTCCCCGAACCAGCGCCCGCCACAATAAGAAGCGCCGGGCCGCGATACTCCACCGCCTCCACTTGCCGAGGGTTCAATCCCTCCAGCAGAGGTGACGAAGAATCTGTCATAGCTGGCTCAGTCTAAAGCCCACATCTGATGGCCCGAGATAGCCTTAGGTCGTGAGCATGCCCCCGCCCGCCGAGCCTCGCGACGAGGGTCCTGGCCTCGTCGAACCGGAACAGCCGGAACCCACGCTCGACCTCGATTCACTCGACACCGGTCGCATCCTGCGCGACACCGGGTCGCTGAATATTCCGGACCTCAGCGACGACGAATCATCAGATACCGCAGAAGATTCTGGGGCTGAGTACGAGGGTTCCGAGAACCGACCTGCTCAGAGCGAGAAAGCCCGCTCAGGACTCAACATTCTCTCTGTCATCTCGCTCATTTTGGCCCTCGCCTTAAGTCCTTTCGCCATGGTTTTTGGGTATGCAGCGGTGGGCCAAAGCCGGCGCGCTCACCAGCATGGAGAGGGTCTTGCCTGGGTCGCCGTAGGCCTTGGTTGGCTGTGGACGGTGGGATGGGTTGTGCTCGGAATCAGCCTGGGTATGACCTGGCTTCAGCTCTAGCTAAGGAATTCCTCAGCACTCCTCAAGCCAGCTCTCTACAATGGAGTTGTCCCTATTGGTCGAGCGAAAAGGCAACCATGTCGAACTCTAACCCTGCATTTGCGCGTTCTCTGGCGTTCCGCGAGAACACTCTGGCGACCCCGAGTGCCGAGCAACTCGATGAAATGTATGGTCGTCCGTCAGCCTCTACGACTGACACCGGTCGGATGTCCTACGAGGACACCATCATGAAGACTTTGATTTCGTTTGGAATCTTGGTCGCCGGTGCGGTTGTCGGGTGGATTGTTCCCGCGCTCGCTATTCCCGGCTTCATCGTCGGATTTGTCCTGGCGCTGGTCAACATCTTTAAGAAGCAGCCCTCGAGGGGCCTGATCCTGAGCTACGCGGCCTTCCAAGGTCTCTTTGTGGGTGGGATTTCCGCCATCTTCTCCCAGATGTGGGATGGAATTGTCACCCAAGCGGTCTTTGGAACTCTCGCGGTCATCGGAGTGACACTCTTCTTGTTCCTCAGCGGAAAGTTCCGCACCTCTGCGCGCATGACCCGGATTGTCCTGGTCGCAATGGTCGGATACATGGTGTTCTCGCTGGTGAACTTCGGACTCATGATCTTCGGCGCGACCGATGGCATGTTCGGGCTTCGCAGTACCGAGATCTTCGGAATTCCGCTCGGAGTATTCCTCGGGGTCCTCGTGGTCTTCCTCGCCGCTTACTCGCTGGTCATGGACTTTGAGTCCATTCAGGCTGGGGTCGAGCAGGGAGCTCCACGGGTCTTCGGATGGCACGCAGCGTTTGGGATCATGGTCACCGTCGTGTGGCTCTATGTCGAGATCCTGCGTCTGCTGGCTATTCTCCGCGGCGAATAGTTCTGAGTCGATGGTGGGGCGGTCGCTTGGCCGCCCCACCACTCGTTAAGCCAAGTAGAAGACGCTCTCGAGCTGCTTGAAACCCTCATCCGGCTTGAGGCCATCAAGCTCTTCGAAGAAGTGAGCCATCTCGGACTGCCACCTCGCGTTGACCTCCGTAGCAGCCATTCCGGCTCGGGCGGCGTCCAAATCCGGGGTCTCAAAGTAGCCAAAAAGGGTGGCGTCGTCGCGGTCAAGGAACAACGAGTAGTTGGTCCAGCCTGTCGCCGAGAGCGCCTCGAGCATTTCGGGCCAGACGGATCGATGACGCTCCACGTATTCATCGAGGAGGTCTTTCTTGAGTTTCAAACGAAAACCCACGCGCTGCATGATGTTGCCTTTCAGTGTCGTTAACCACCTCGGGTGGTAGCCATTGACATGACTACCACCCGAGGCTTCTAGCTAGCTACCTGGAAATTAGTAAATCTCCTTGAAGGTGGCAATGTTGTCGATGGTGAAGGTGAAGGGGTCACCGAGGTAGGCAATGCCACCCTCGACCACTTCGTAGCTTCCGTCACCAGCCGAGAAGGTGGATCCGACGGAACCGTCGAACTCACCGTTCATGCCGAGCACAGCTGCGTAAACCGCAACGTAACCCAGGTCGATGGGGTTCCACAGACCAACCTTGGTGATGGTGCCATCTTCGATGTACGGAGCCATCTCAGAAGGCAGACCCAGACCGGTCACAGCAACAGAAGCGCCCTTGGCCTTCTTCTCCTGTGCAGCGGCCAGAACACCCACGGTGGTGGGGGCAATGATGCCGGCTACGTCAGGGTACTGCGACAGGATGGCGTTGAACTGCTCCACCGACTTGGTGGCGTCGTCATCCCCGTAGAAGGTTGCCGACTCGAGGTCTCCACCACACCAGGACATGTTGGGGTAGGTGGCCTCAAGGTAGGGTCCCATAGCTGCGATCCAGACGTTCTGGTTTGCAGCGGTAGCGGCAGCGGAAAGAATTGTCACACAACCCTCTTCGCCAACTTCCTCAGCAACCCAGTCGACCTCAGCAGTACCAATGCGGTCTGCTGCGGAAGGAAGGATCGAGACCAGACGGGCGTCAGCGGACTCAGCAGCGACGTCAGCGTCAGAAGTCACAATGGTGATTCCGGCAGCAGCAGCCTCCTGCAGAGCCGGAACGATGGCGTTCTGGTCAGCAGCGGAGATAACGAGAGCGTCGTAGCCCTCCTGGATCACCTGGTTGATGAACTGAACCTGGGCGGGGCCGGTGGCCTCGTTGGGTCCAATGTAGTCACAGCTTGCACCGAGTTCTTCACAAGCCTTCTGAGCACCCTCATCCCATGCGGAGAAGTAACCAATGTTGATGGCCTTCGGCATGATGGCGATGCGGTATGACTCAGCAGTCTCCGTCGTGGTCTCTGTCGAGCTCGACGTTTCCTCGGTGGTCGTTGTTTCAGGTGTGCTGGCACACCCGGCAATACCGAGTGCAACAACTGCGCTCAGAGCAAATGCACGAGCGCCCGACTTAAATAGTCGATTATTCATTTCCCACCTCTCGAATGGTTTTCTTGGTGTTCTCCTTGCTCCCCGCACGAGTGCGGTTACGCAAGGTTTCAGTTACCTTTGGAGCGATAACTGAAATCAACAGCAACCCACCGCTGACAATCAGCAACGAGTTCGCCGTAAATCCTGCAAGTTGGAGAGCGGATCGGATCACGCCCAGGGAGAGCACAGCAGCAATTACTCCCCACATTGTTCCGATGCCACCCGCGATGGACACCCCGCCAAAGAGCACGGCGGCGATGATGCTCAATTCGTAGCCCACAGCGCCATCCGGTGATGCGCTGGCAAATCGCAGCGTATACACAACTCCAGCGACTCCGGACATCAGACCAGTCATGGCAAACAGCATCAACTTGGTGCGCTGAACCGGAATACCACTGAACTTCGCGGCTTCCGCGTTAACACCGATGGCAAAGGTCCAGCGACCGTATCGCGTGTGGTGGAGAACAAACCACGCCACAGCAGCAAGGACCACCAGCAAGATTGTGGACCAAGGCAGGAAGGTTCCGGGGATACGACCGTAACCAATACCAATCCAAAACTCGGGCAACTCGTTGACCGGCTGGTTACCCAAAAGCGCATAACTCAGACCTCGATAGAGCGCCAACGTGGCGATTGTCACGGCCAGCGAGGGCAAGCCCAGCTTCGTCACCAACCACCCATTGAAAAGTCCACACGCGAGTCCGACGAGAAGTCCACCGACAATCGCGACTTCGAAGGGCACCCCAGCGCGATACAAAAAGCCCAAGCTCGCACTACTGAGATTCAGAGTCGAGGCCACCGACAAATCAATCTCCCCCGAAATGATGAGGAAAGTCATCGCCAAAGCAATGATGGCGAACTCGGTGACATCACGAAGTACGAAGCTCAAATTGCTGGCGTTCGCGAAATTATCGGAGAGCAAGGAGCCCAGCAGAACGGCAAAAATCAGGAAGAGCCCGACGCCTTTATCCCAAGTTAGATTCCACCTAATCATTTTGTGACCCCATAATCGTCGTCGTCTTCACCCGGCTGTTGAGGTACTTATCGAATGCAATCGCCAAGATGATGAGTCCTCCGTTGAAGGCCTGCTGCCAGAACTGTGGGATACCCAAGGCACCAATGGTGCGCGTAATGGCCTGGAGCAAGATGGCACCGAGGAAAGCTCCCCACACCGATCCGGACCCTCCCGCGATGGTGACCCCGCCCACGACGCAAGCGGCGATCACAATCAGCTCGAGCGCCAAGCCCGAGTTAGCGTTGGCCGCGTTGAACCGACCGAGCATCACAGCTCCCGCGAGACCGGTAATGGCTCCGTTGAGCACAAACGCTCCGAATACTCGACGAGCAACGGGAATACCCGCCAGTTCCGCGGCCGCTGGATTGGACCCAATCGCATACAGGTCACGAGCGGCTTTCACTCTCCTCATCACCAGACCGCTCACAATGACGAGAGCGAGGCCAATGAGGAACAGGTAGGGGATTCCTCCGAGTCGGTTCAGGCCAATCCACGCCACCTCGGGCGGAACCATCGCTGCAGTAATGGTGCGTCCGAAGGCGTAGTCATTGAAGACTCCTCGGACGATGTAGAGGGCCCCGAGAGTCACCACGAGGCTCGGCAATTTGAGGTATGCCACCAAGAATCCGTTGGCGGCTCCGACAATCAGACCCACACCCAAAGCAGCTGCCAGGCCACCCCACAGGCCATAGCCCTGCGCGTAGAGATCACCGATGAGAAACGATGTAAATCCGATCAGGGATCCCACAGAAAGATCAATGTGGCGCATCACAATGACGAAGGTCTGCCCCACAGCAAGAATGGCGACAATGGCCACTCCCAAGAGAATGTCGATTGCTCCGGCAGCGCTGAGGAACGCGGGGTTCGCAATTCCCGCAATCGCCACGACCAAGACGAGTGCGAGGAACACCGGCATTTCGCGGGCGCGGAACACGTTGGTGATGGCTCTCATCGGGCTACCACCCCACCGGTTGCCAATGTGATGATTTTCTCGGGGTCGGCCTCATCACGATCCAGGGTGCCCATGTGCATTCCTTCACGCATAACAAAGATGCGATCCGCCATTCCCAACACCTCGGGCAACTCCGAAGACACCATCAGCACAGCCATTCCCTGCTGCGCTTTTTGCGAGAGAAGTCGGTGAACCTCGGCCTTTGTTCCCACATCGATTCCTCGAGTGGGCTCATCCACAATCAACACCTGTGGTTCGGTAGCGAGCCATTTTGAGAGCACCACTTTTTGCTGGTTTCCTCCCGATAGTCGCTCTACCGGATCGGCAAGAGTGGCAAACTTCAGCTGCAGAGTCTCAGCCCAGGTCTGGGCAGTGGACTCTTCTCGCTTCTTGCGCAGCAGAATCCATGAGCTCAGTTTCTTCAAGAGCGTCACCGCAACGTTGCGCGCAATCGATGACGCCATAAACAAGCCCTGTTGACGACGGTCCTCCGGAACGAGAGCGATACCTGAGGACATCGACACAGCCGGTTTTCCCGCGGGCAAAGGTTTGCCGTTGAGAACAACCGAGCCGGAGTCGTAACGGTCTATGCCAAATACCGCTCTAATGACTTCGGAGCGACCCGATCCGACCAAGCCCGCGAGCGCAAAGATTTCTCCGGCGCGTACTTCGAACGAAATGTCAGAGAACTGGCCTTCGAGGCTCAGGTCTTTGACCTCGAGCACGACGTCACCAATCTTGGGCGGAAGCTTGGGGAAGAGCTCAGATACTTCGCGACCCACCATCATCCGAACAACCTCGACCTCTGAGGTGTCCGCTATCAAAGCTGAGCCCACTGTCGAGCCATCACGCATCACCGTCATCCGATCGCAGAGCGCAAAGACCTCATCCAAACGGTGGCTCACGAACACCACAGCACTACCCTGCTCCCGCAGATTTCTGACCACCGAGAACAGGCGTTCCACTTCCTTGGACGACAGTGCGGCGGTCGGCTCATCCATCACGATGACGCGAGCATCCGTAGACAGGGCCTTGGCGATTTCGACAATCTGCTGGTCCGCGATAGAGATACCCCGAGCTTTTTGATGGGGATCTAGGTTCACACCCAAACGGGCGAAGAGTTCGCGGGATTCGCGCTCCATGGCGGGCCAATCGACAAGCCCACCGGAGGTCAGTTGCCTCCCAATGAATACGTTTTCGGCCAGGGTCAGGTCAGGAAAAAGGCTGGGCTCCTGGTAGATGACCGCGATGCCCTGCTCGATCGAATCTTTGGTGCTGCCCTGCTCAAAAGGCTTGCCATGAAGGGTGATCTCACCCGAGTCTGCTCGGTGAACACCGGCAAGAGTCTTCAGCAGGGTCGATTTGCCTGCTCCGTTCTCTCCGAGAAGTGCGTGTGCCTCACCGGCATACAGTGTGAGGCTTGCATCGACGAGAGCCTTGACGCCACCGAAGGACTTGGCGACGTGCGACATCTCCAGGACGGGACGTCCCGTGTCGGGGCTAGAGAGCACCATTGCACTTACCTCGTGTTTTGAATCGTTTCAATAGAGATAACACTAATTGATTCCTAGGGTCTTTGTCACACCAAGACGTAGTTGTATGTGAATCGTTACAATTCCCGACGTCGTTGATAGAGCTGGCATATCTCTAGCCCCGCTCGATCAACCGGCGCAACTGCTTGACGTGTCCGGGTTCGAGTTCCTCCAAAGACGACACCCCTAACAACCGCATCGTCCGAGTCATCTGCTCCGTCACAATCTGGAACATCCGATCCACACCCGCAGCACCACCCGCCATCAACCCATACAAATACGCTCGACCCACCATCGTGAACCTCGCCCCCAACGCCACACTCGCCACCACATCAGCACCTGACATGATCCCCGTGTCCACATGAACCTCAACGTCTCTACCCACCTCACGCACCACCTCAGGCAAAAGATGGAACGGGATCGGTGCGCGATCAAGTTGCCGGCCCCCATGATTTGAGAGCACAACCCCCTCCACACCCGCCTTCGCGAGATCTTTCGCATCCTGCACGGTTTGAACACCCTTCACGAGCACTTTCCCCGGCCACTGCTTCTTAATCCACGTCAAATCCTCATACGTGACAGTGGGATCAAACATG
>JALQXU010000040.1 GCA_023263045.1 Pontimonas sp. | reverse complement strand
GGCGAGAAGCCAGCCCAAACGAGGTCGAGTAACGCTTGATGACACCTTGGGATGTTTCTTCTGCCACACGGGTATACAGATCGATCCGAGTGTCCAACTCAACCGCCACGGCGAGGTCCTTCCCCAGGGATATTTCTGCGCCCATTAGCTAGGCTGTGCTGGTCGCGCATCAGCGACAACCCCACGGTATTACCTTTGCACAGTAGCGCGAGTGAACGATGACAACCTCTGAGATGGTCGTCCTCCTGAGCGAGGACGGACGCGAAATTGGCACGGCGGACAAAGCCACCGTCCACACCACGGACACACCACTCCACCTCGCTTTTTCCTGCCACATCTTCAATGACCAAGGGCAGGTCCTGATTACTCGGCGAGCACTCTCCAAGAAGACCTGGCCTGGGGTGTGGACTAACTCTGCGTGCGGTCATCCTGGTCCTGGCGAATCGATGGAGGACGCTATTCGTCGTAGGGCACAACACGAACTCGGTCTAGCCCTCGAGGACATCACCGAGGCCCTCCCCGATTTCCGCTACCGCGCTGTCGATGCTTCCGGAATTGTCGAAAACGAAATCTGTCCGGTGTTTGTCGCTCGCGCGTCGGCCAACCCCACACCCCTCGATGACGAAGTGTGCGAGTGGCAGTGGGTGGAGGCCTCAGCGCTTCGTGAGTCAGTCACTCACACACCGTTTGCCTTTAGCCCCTGGCTGGTCGACCAGATGGGCCAGTGGGGGCCCAGCTACGGTTTCGAGACGTCGGTGCGGTGAAAGTTCTTGAACGACCGCGACGCGGTGGGGCCCCTCTGGCCTTGGTAGCGACTGCCGTATTTCTCTGAACCGTAGGGGTGCTCGGCGGCCGAGCTCAGGCGGAAGAAGCACAGCTGACCAATCTTCATCCCCGGCCACAAGGTGATCGGAAGTGTTGCCACATTCGAGAGCTCGAGGGTCACGTGACCCGAGAAACCCGGGTCAATAAAGCCAGCGGTGGAGTGAGTGAGAAGACCCAGACGGCCAAGAGAGCTCTTGCCTTCGAGGCGAGCTGCAACATCGTCAGGAAGGGTAACCACTTCGAAGGTCGCTCCCAGCACGAACTCCCCGGGGTGAAGGACAAACGCCTCCGTCGGTTCCACCTCAACCATCCGAGTCAAGTCGGGTTGATCCTGGGCGGGATCAATGTGCTGATACTTATGGTTATCGAAGAGTCGGAAAAACCGATCGAGTCTGACATCCACACTCGAGGGCTGGACCATATCCATATCGAGCGGGTCTAACCCAATACGACCGGAATCCAGTTCGGTCCGAATATCGCGGTCAGAGAGGAGCACGAGACCAGACTAGTAGACTCATCAACCAGCCTCAGAGTCGGCGTCGCGAGTGTAGTTCAATGGTAGAACTTCAGCTTCCCAAGCTGACGGCGCGGGTTCGATTCCCGTCACTCGCTCTCACAGCAGACGATTGGATGCGCGGTCCTCGTTCAGGAATCGCACCACGTTCTCGTCCACGATGATGTCTGCGGGAGTCAGTGGCCTCGTCAAATAGAGACCGTCCAGGCTGGTCAGCCGGCTGAAGGCAACATAGGTCTGTCCCGGAGCGAATGCTCGAGGGCCCAAATCAATAACGGCAGCATCTAAGGTCTTTCCCTGTGCTTTGTGAATCGTCACAGCCCAGGCCAACCGGAGCGGAAATTGGGTGAACTCGGCAACAACGTCCTGCGTGAGGGTCTTAGTTGAAGCCTGGTACTCATACTTGACCTTCTCCCAGGTCACCGGCTCCACGAGAACACTTTCTCCGTCCACATCAACTGTCACCGTGTCAGTAATCTTCACCACTGTCCCGAGGGTTCCGTTGACAAACCGCGGCCCGTCAGTGGCCTGGGTGTCGTTACGCAAGAACATGACCCTGGCACCGGGTTTGAGCACGAGCTCCTCATCAGCTGGATAGGCACTGGTGGAGCCAAAGTCTCCCTCGATGGCAGCCTGAGCGATTTTGCCTTTACCCGGCAAGCGCTCCAGGGCACGCGAGTTGATTTTGGTGACCGCTTGATTCGTTGTTGCGAGAGTAATCAGCTCGGGATCATCCGGTTGGCGCATCCCCTGCTCGTTCACCATTCGCCCCATGTCGGCGTCCATGCGTCCTTCGCGAAGCGCGTTGAGCACCGCACGAAATTCCGAGTCTGCTTGACGGTGGATGGTGTCGAGCTCGTAGATCTCCATCCACGTCTCACGCCAGGCAGCAGCGTCAAAGAACCAGGGTGAACGGTAGTGATCCTCGTAGTAGGCCTTCTCTGCCTGCCCCGACACCACGGGGGACAACTGGTAGGGGTCGCCAAACATAATCAGCTGAACCCCACCAAAAGGGGTGTTCTTCCGACGCTTTGCCTGGCGCAGTCGCCGATCCATGGCATCCAGCACATCTGCTGACACCATGGAGACCTCATCGATGACCAAAGCGTCGAGGTGGGAGAGCACAGCGAGCGATTCTTTGGGGATGAAACCCAGTTCACGCTTTCCGATAATTCCGATCGGCAAGCGCAAAAGTGAGTGAATGGTTTGACCACCCACCGCAAGCGCTGCCACCCCCGTCGGTGCACACACGGCGACAACTTTGGCGGTGCTGGCCACAAACGCCTGCAGCAGTGTCGATTTTCCCGTTCCCGCTCGACCCGTGACGAAGACGTGGTCCTGAGTGTGCTCCATTGTCTCGAGGATTCCGCTCTGCTCCTCGCTCAAGACAACGTCACTCACTGAAAACTCCTCCTCGTGTGACCGGAAATGGGCTAGGTCAACCAACCTAGGATGGCAGTTATGTGGGCAATCGTGCGGAGGTTTGGGCTTCTCGCACTCGGGGTCGTCGCGCTTTGGTTGCTGACTGTCTTAGCGCTGAATGTCACCCTGTTCTCCGCCACCAGCTTTGTGACCTCCTATCTGAAAGCCCTCGAGTCCAGTGATTACGGGCTTGCCGCTTCTCAAGCGGGGTTGACCAGAGCCCCTCAGATTCTCCCGTTAGCGTCGGAAACTCCTCAGAACCCCAGGATTGTGGGAACGTCATCGCTGCCCACAGGGGAGTTGGTCATCCAAGCTGACTACGAATTAGGCGACGAGACTCACTCCACAGTGTTTGTGGTGACCGGTGGGGAACCGATTCTGTGGTTCTTCGACACGTGGCGTTTTTCCCGACAACCCCTCGCGAATCTGCAGTTTGCGGTCATCGGTGATGAGCGCGTGAGCGTCAATGGGACCGACCTCAATGTGGGGGACTTGGGTGTTCCCCCGCGCACCACCGTCTTGGTTCCAGGAATCTATTCATCCTCCCTCGAGACGGAGTGGGTTCAAGCAGAACCGGTGGTGTCGGTGATGACAGAGGTGGGAGCGCCCGTGGGCGTGAGGCTCGTGGTGTCGCCAACGAGCACATTGCTCGAGAACACCACGGGTGCGCTGGAGGCCTACCTGGATGGGTGTGCTGCTCAAGCTGTCTTGCAGCCAGCCGAATGCCCGTTCGGGGTGTCCATTTCGGATCGTGTGGTCGGGGCAGTGCAGTGGACCATCCTCGACTACCCCGAAATCGACCTGAGGCTCTCAGCGGATCGTGCGACGTGGACGATGGTGGCCGAATCGGGTGTCGCCGAGGTGACCGTCCAGGTCCAGTCGCTCTTTGATGGGTCGATTACCGAGTTTCGTGACACCGAAGAGTTTGATGTGGTGGGGGTTGTTCGCGGAACCTCAACCGACCAACCCGTTCTCAACCTTTACTGAGCTTCTCATCTCGCGAGGCTAATGCCCCGAGCATCTCGTTGTAAGCGGCGAGTTCGCGATCACCATCACGGTCCGCAGCGCGGTCCCGTCGTTTGTTTTTGCGCTCATCACTCCTGCTCCACGACCACGTCACCACAATGGCCAACAGCAGGGTCGGGATTTCCCCTAATCCCCACGCGAGCTCTCCACCTTGTTGCTGGTCTGCGAGCGGATCGAGACCCCATTCCCGACCCATCGCCCCGTACCATTCGGGAACAAGCAAGCCAGTGCCATAAATCAGCCCCACTCCAAAGAAGGCGTGGAACGCCATGGTGGCCAACACAATGATGAGCCGCAGGGGGTAGGGAGGGTTGTGTGGCGAGGGGTCCACTCCCACCAGCGATTGAGCGAAAAGGTACCCCGTAAACACGAAGTGCAGAATCATCCACTGGTGACCCAGATGCTCCTCGAGTGCCCACCGGAAGAGCGGTGAGTAGTAAAAGACGATCAAGGAGATTCCAAAAATGACTGCCGCGACCAGAGGGTGACCGAGAATCGCCAGGTAACGGGAGTGAACGACGAGCAAAATCCACTCCCTGGCGCCCCTGGACCCGTCTTTCCTCACTGCGATGGCTCGAGAAGCGAGGGTGATGGGCGCGCTCAACACCAATAGCAGGGGAACAGCCATGGAGAGCAACATGTGGGCCACCATGTGGACGCTAAAGAGATACGTGCCATAGACCGCCAATCCAGAGTTGGTCGACAGGCCCAACAGCAGCATTCCTGACACCCACATGATGGTTCGAGAAACGGGCCATGCATCACCTCGCCTCGCGAGACGCAGGTGCCCCCAGACATAGAACATCGAACCGAACACCACAATCAGCGCCCAGATCACGTCAAACTGCCACTGAGTAAAGACCTGCCCCCAGGTAAATTCGGGTGGCAGGAGCTCACCTGTCAAAATCTCGGCCGGAGTGGCTTGAGCGCTTTCGGATGCGGGAATTTCTGGCACGGGTGTGGGGGTGCGAGCCAGAGCGCTCGCGAGGCCCATTGCAACACCCATGACCGCCAACTCCAAGCCGACTACTCGCAGCGTTACCGAGCGCACTCCTCGCTCCGCCCTCTCCATCTGCGAAATGAGGCGCTGGCGATACAGCGCACCCATCGCCCCCAGAACCACAAGGATGACCGCCTTCGCGACAACGAGGGCTCCATATGGAGTCCACAGACCCTCAATAGTCCCGACTCGTAGCCAGGCATTGGTGATGCCAGAGAGAGCAACAACACTGAAGCTCAGAAGAGCGATAGTCGAAAAGCGCTGGAACACACTCGTGAGCGGTATTCCGCTTCGAGAGGAACCCCAGGCGAGGATGGCCAGTGTCGCGAGGCCTCCCACCCACATCGCGGTAAACACACTGTGCGTAAACGATGCGCTCACCGCCGCTTCATGGTTGGCCGTACCCGCAGCATGACCCAGCTCTGCCAGGGGCCACAGTGATGCCACGGCCAGCACCCCGATGAAGAAGACTCCCGTGTGGGATCGAATCAGCACGGCGAGGACCGTCACGGTGGCCGATAGGAGCGTAGAAATCAGCCACGCGCGTCCGATCTCAGTCTCGCTCAGAAACAGCCACAAGACATCGCCAAATTGCTGGGTGAGCGCAATCGGTTCGAGATAAATCGATAAGAAGGTCAAAAACCCTGTTGTCGCAGACGCAATCGTCATCAGGGCCGCCCCGAGGGCTGCGATGGTGAGTGAGACGCTAAATCCCGAATCCTGAGGTGACAAGGCGAATGCGGCAAGCATCAAAGCCCCTACTGCTAGTGCGGCTCCCAAGTGAACAAAGGCCTTTGCGGCGGGAAGTCCATACCGCACGCCATCGCCCGGATCGACAAGAAGAAGCGGCTCCGCGCCGCCGCCGACAGCGAGGCCCACAAGAAGCGCTACCAGGCCACCGCTGATGATGAGCGCCAGGGCGCTCACCAGAGAAACAGGCCACCGGGTTGTCACATCACGAGTGTAGGCGAGGGGCCTGGGGCCCTTTACTCAGGCGTTAACGACATCAGGGACGACCAGCTCTGGTCGTCCCTGATGATCGAGTGAGTCAGAAACTACTTGACAGCAGCCTTCAGCTTGCTACCAGCAGAAACCTTGACGCTCTTGGATGCAGCGATCTGAATCGTTGCACCGGTCTGGGGGTTGCGGCCCTGGCGAGCTGCACGGTGGGTGCGCTCGAAGGAAACCCAACCGGGGATGGTGACCTTGTTGCCCGAGGCAACTTCCTTGGACACCACGGTGAAGATAGCGTCAACGACGCCGTTAACTGCTGCCTGGCTGTGACCAGTGTGTGCAGCAACTGCTGCGACAAGTTCTGAGCGATTCATAACTGTGTCCTCCTCGGACTTGGTAGGTATTTCGGCTCGGCCCAGAAACGCTCCCGAGCCACCAAAAAAGTTACCAGCTGGACTTAGTTATGCCCGGTAATTCGCCTCGGTGTGCCATTTCGCGGAATCTGACACGGGAAACACCGTATTTGCTCAGGAACCCACGAGGCCGACCGTCGATCGCATCGCGACCGCGAACCCGAACCGGAGAGGCGTTACGAGGGAGCTTCTGCAGGCCCACACGAGCGGCTTCGCGAGACTCGTCGGTTCCGTTGGGGTCAACGAGAGCCTTCTTGAGCTCGAGACGCTTCTCGGCGTAACGCTCCACAATCACTTTGCGCTGTTCGTTGCGCGCAATCTTGCTCTTCTTAGCCATGCTTATCGCTCCTCGCGGAATTCAACGTGCTGACGCACTACGGGGTCGTACTTCTTGAGAACCAAGCGGTCCGGGTCGTTACGACGGTTCTTACGGGTGACATAGGTGTAGCCCGTGCCAGCGGTGGAACGAAGCTTGATGATGGGTCGAACGTCTTGTGCTTTAGCCATTAGATCTTCTCCCCACGAGCGAGCAGCTCTGCGACGACGGACTCGATACCGCGAGCATCAACGGTCTTGATCCCCTTTGCAGAGAGTGTCAAGGTCACGTTGCGCTTCAAAGACGGAACAAAGTAGGTCTTCTTCTGGATATTCGGATCGAACCGGCGCTTGGTGCGTCGGTGCGAGTGTGAGATGTTGTGTCCAAAACCAGGGGTGGCTCCGGTCACTTGGCAGACTGCTGCCATGTTTCCTCCTGTTATCGCTACCGTAGGGCTACTGCCCTACCCAAGGTCACTTGTCGGCACGCAATCAGAGACTTTTTTCCGAAGAGAGAGGCCTCTGTGCGCACAAGATACAGCGCTAGGTGGCTGAACCAAACCCCTACTGTACGCCCTCAGAGGCTAGGGGGCAACCCCTGTCTGGCAGGCAGGGCATGTCCCAAAAATGTCCACAATGTGCTGAGGGTTGTCATAGCCATATTTCGCCGCAATCGACTTCGCCCACGCTTCGACCTCTCCGGCCTCAATTTCGGTCGTCGTCCCACATTCCCGGCAAATCAGATGGTGATGGTGTCCAGGTGAGCACGCTCGATACAGGTTCTCCCCTTCCACACTCAGAGCGTCAGCGCTTCCTTCTTCGGCAAGCGCATTGAGAGTCCGATAGACCGTAGCCAGGCCGATGGTGGAGCCACCACTACGCAGTTTCTGGTGCAGTTCCTGTGCGCTGACGAACTCGGGGGTGGATTCGAGGGCCTGCCATACCTCTTCACGTTGCTTGGTATTGCGTTTCATCCGTGAGCCTCCGGGTCATGGCCGTGGTGCGGGTCGTGGGCATCATCGATGATTCCTAGCGAAGCGGTGTTTTCGGGATGAAGCAAACCCAGCCCATACGCCCGAGCCAGGTTCTCTGGGGTCAGGACCTCTTCCGGGGCGCCATCGGCAACCACGTAGCCGGAGACCAGAATCACGTGATCGGCGGCTCGCGCTTCTTCCAGGTCATGGGTGGTGAACACCACCGAACACCCCCTGGCGGGTTCCTGGTGGAGGATGTCGTCGATTGTTTGAGCTGACTTGATATCAAGGCCCGTCAGGGGTTCATCGAGGAAAAGTAGCGTGTGCTCTTGGGCGAGGGCTTG